>JAHYJD010000004.1 GCA_019429365.1 Bacteroidales bacterium
GAGCTGAATTTCTTTGCAGATGCCGGGGTGGCCTGGCAGGGCGGGCAGACCATCACGCTGAACCCCGACAATGTGAGAGACCCCAATATGCGTTTCCCGTATTTCTCCATTGGGTCTTCTTTGCGGATAAATGTTTTTGGTGCCCTTATCCTGGAACCCTTCTATGCTATGCCATTCCAGACAGGTGGCCCAAGCAAGGGGGTGTGGGGATTTAATTTCCTGCCGGGATGGTAAGCTTAGAGAACCGGGCTCAGGGTTAGAGAAAAGGAAGTAGCGCTAGGAGGTAGCGGTAGGTAGAAGAATTGGAAAATGAGAAATAAGAGGTGAGAGATGAGATAAAAAAAGAGGCGATCCGGTTTGGGTCGCCTCTTTCATTTTACCCGAAAGGGTTAAAAGAATCATTAGCCGTTCGAGGGCAGTTCAAGGCCGTAACCTTGTTCTTTGTCGGCTTGCTTAAGTTTGAAAGCAAGGAAAATAGAAATTACACCGCAGGCCACCAGCATAAGGATTGGCCATGTGTAGTCGTAGTAAGGAAGCTCACCCTGCAGTTGGAGCAGCTTGATTTGGTCGGCAACTTCGCCGCCGGTGAGTCCGGTGGCCAGCAGTCTTTCCCTGGTTTCGGCAATAGCACTAACCACAAAGGGGTTCACTTTGTAAAGCAAAGCGCCAATACCCCAGAAGAAGGCACCCAGGCCCCAGTTTTGCACGGTGAACATGGTGGCATAGGCCGTACCCAGACGGTTCTCAGGAACGATCTTAGCTACCGAAGGCCACATAGCGGCAGGCACCAGCGAGAAGGCAATACCAAGGCTCAGCAGGCCAAAATAGGCCAAAATGGGCGAATGGAAAATGGATAAGGACAAGTGGGCAAAAATAAGCAGGAGTGATCCGAGGATCATCAGCGAGGCTGCCTTGCCCTTGCGGTCAACATAACTGCCGAAAATAGGCGTGAAGATAATGGTACCCAGCGGAATAAGTGAAGCAGTTTTTGGGCCGTTAATTAGCCAAACACCCAGGGTGTCGCGTACCAGGAAAACCAAAATGGCAAAAACACCTATGATGGTAATAAGTGAAAGCCTTTTGGCGCTTTTTTCTTTGAGGTACTTTGGAACAAGGGTTACAGAAAGGGCAAAAATGAATATCACAACGTATACCATAGCACTTCCAAGTGCTTCGCTGCCAAAGGCCACAACGGTTGCAGAGGCTGGCAATACGTAACTGAAACCAAACTTATTTACCAGCAAGTCGGGAGCATATTGTATGAACGGGAATACCGCTGAGTAGAATGCTACGCAAAGCAGGGCAATATAAATGAACGATTTATTGGTAACCAGTTTCACCAGGTCAGAGAATTTGAAATCTTCGTCGGCGGCTTCTTCTTTTTCTTTCAAGACTCCGGCTGCCAGTTCCACATCTTCCCTGGCCAGTTCCTCGGTTCTGCGGGTTTTAACCTGCTTGTCGAGCTTTATGTCGAAGAACATGTAAATCAGGAAGAAAATGAGCGACATGCCAATAAGTGCAGCGGCAAAAACCACGGCAGGCGAAACGGTAACGCCAGCAATGTCGAGCGAAATGGCAATAGCCAGGGCGGAGCCCAAACGGCCGAAGCCCATGTTGATAGCCATGGCAAGCGCAAGTTCATATCCCTTAAACCACTTCACAATGGTTCGGGTAACCACCACACAAACTACTTCGAGGCCCGAGCCAAAAAGAATACGGCCAACAATCAAGCCAGTAAGCACGCTCGATTTGTCGTCGCCAAAATAACCCATGGAGGCCAGCGCGGTAATGATCGCGCCCAGGGTGGCCAGGCCGCCAAAGGCCAGACCAGCAAGCCGGATACCCCATTTGTCGAGTATTATACCCCCGATAATGATCATACCGAAAATGTTGGCTATGGTGGTTAAACCAATGATCCTTCCGAACTCTTCGCTGTTAATGCCCAGGTCTGTCTCCATAAGGTCGCGTAGCGGAGAGAAGAAGTCCTGGAAATAATAAGTTGAGAACATTAAACTGCTCACCAGCACAAGCACCAGCCAACGGAGAGCCGGGGACTCATTCAGTAATTTTTGTCGTTGCATTGTCAGTTTTTGTTTGGTTTGTAAAAAAATGGAAGCACAAAAATAGAAATTTTAGTGAACCATCGGGGTCGATTATGGCACAGGCTGTTAATTTTTTATCAGTCTTTTTTTAGGAAAAGGGTAAGTGGTCTTCTCTATATCTGGTTTTATTGCACAAATATGCAGGCAGGCCCGAATTATTGGCATTATTTGAAACATTTGAATGTTTAGCTGTCGTCACATATTTTAATCTTTATATTTGCAGAACAAAATGTTTTTTGAACAATCATTCGCATGCAACAGGAAATAAAAAGGAGAATCCAGGGATTGTCGAGCCTAATTGGCAATACCCCTTTACTGGCCATTTTTTTCAGGTATAGGGGCACTGATCGTGTCATTTATGCAAAACTTGAAAGCCTGAATATGACGGGCAGCATAAAGGACCGAATGGCTTTTCATATTTTAAAGAAAGCCATTGAAAGGAATGAACTTAAACCCGGACAAAGGATAATCGAAGCCACCAGCGGTAACACAGGTATTTCGTTCTCGGCCATAGGCAGAGCCCTTGGCTATCCGGTTACGGTTTATATGCCCAATTGGTTGAGTGCCGAACGCATTAACCTGATAAAAAGCTTAGGTTGCGAAATTGTTTTGGTCAGCAAGGAAGAAGGCGGGTTTCTGGGGAGTATTGAAAAGGCCGAAAAGCAAGCAAGGGAAGAGAACGGCTTTTTGCCCCGCCAATTTTCAAACGAAGACAATGTGGAAGCCCATTACCTTACCACTGCCCCTGAACTCTGGTGGCAGCTCAGGTATCGTAATCTTCAGCCCGATGCCTTCGTTGCTGGTGTGGGCACTGGCGGTACGGTAATGGGGGTTGGTAAATTTCTGAAGGAACAGAATGAGGCCATTCAGGTCTGCCCGGTTGAACCTTCAAATTCACCTACCCTTACCACAGGTTATAAAACAGGTAAACACAGGGTGCAGGGCATTTCTGATGAGTTCATACCCGCCATTGTTGATCTCAGCAAAACGGATAAGGTGATAAGCGTTGATGACGGCGACTCCATAATAATGGCCCAGAAACTAGCCCACCTTGGTATTGCAGTTGGTATCTCATCAGGAGCGAATTTCTTGGCCGCGCTGAAAGTCCAGGAAGAAATTGGGCATGAGAAGGTGGTGGTGACTGTTTTTGCCGACAGCAATAAAAAGTACCTGAGCACTGATTATATTAAAGAAGAACCGGTGAACGATGATTTTCTTTCAACAGAAGTTGAACTAAATTATTTTTCATCCTTTAAGCGGGTGTGTTTCACCTGTTGCGATCCTGTTACTTGCGTCGAAGCAGTTTATAATAATGAGAAAGATATTAAACTCCCGCATTGCGCCCGCCGAGGGTGATGCAATTTCTTAAGAAATAAAAAAATCCCCGGTAAGTTGAATCCAATCCGGGGATTTTCTTTTTCAGGAAATCTGCAGAAGGCCATTAATGCTCCCCATGCATTAGCTTGCGGATAAATGGAGTAAGAACCAGTGCCGCTATGGCCAATGCAAAGGCAATAATGGCAATGCTTGAGAACACATTGGCGTAAGAAAGCAGGGTGCTGAAAGCTCCGCCACCCTTTTCGGCCACGATGTCGGGCGTAAGCCCAGTTACCCTAATGGTAACCTGCTCAAGGAAGCCACCGTTGCTGGTTACTTCCTGGGTGGTAAACCTGGCAATGAAGCCGGCAATGTAGTGTGCAAACGACATGCTGAGGAACCATACACCCATCATAAATGAAACCACCTTGGGCGGTGAGAGCCGCGTCACCATTGAAAGACCTATGGGACTAATGAACAGCTCACCAGTAGTAATGAAGAAATAGCCCACGATCAGAAACATAATGGGTACCTGTCCGGCTTCGCTGGCAAAGCGTGCGCCATAAGCAAAGATCAGGAAGCCCAGACCCAGTTGCGCAATACCGTAAGCAAATTTAAAGGGGGTGTAGGGGTTCATCTTTCGCATGGCCAGCCAGGTCCACAGCATGGAAAACGGGATGGCAAACACAATGATAAAGAAGGGGTTGATCATATTGGTTTGCGCGGCGTTCATAAACACCAGGTCCACGTTACGCTCGGCAAACAGGGTAATGGTACTGCCGGCTTGCTCGAAGAATGCCCAGAAGGTGGTGCTGAACAAGGCCAGGATAAAAATGGCAATGATCTTTTCGCGTTCTACACGTGTAATTTCAAAAAATGACCTGCCGATAATGATTATCGACATGGCCAGGATAGAATAGAGCAGATAACCGGCCCACTCGCTCTTGAAAATAAGCATGGTGAGAAAAGGCACCGATGCCACTGCCAGGATAATGGACCAGGCAGGCATGCTGATGCCGGCAATCTTCTTTCGGCTTTCTTCAGTTTCGGGGGCAAGACCCTTGCCTTCGAATGTGCCGTTATTAATACCCAGCTGAAACACTGCCAATCCAAGGAGCATACCAACACCTGCCAGTCCGAATCCGTAAGACCAGCCATAGGCGTAAGCAATCCAGCCAACCGCCAGTGGCGACAGCCAGGCACCGATGTTAATACCCATATAGAAAATGGTAAAACCAGCATCACGACGCGGATCGCCCGGCTCATACAGGCTGCCAACCATCGACGAAATATTGGGCTTGAAAAGGCCATTTCCGGTTACCAGAAAGCCAAGTCCTGCAAAGAAGAAGAGTTCGGCATCTATGGTCATCATAAACAAACCGATGGCCATCATGATACCCCCGCTTATTATTGATTTTCTATAACCCAGATAGCGGTCGGCAATCATGCCCCCGAGTACCGGGGTAGCATATACCAGGGCGCCGAAAGCCGCGTAGATTGCATAAGCCCGGGTGTCGGCCAGGTCTTGCGCCATATCGGCATATAATTTCTGAACAATGTAAAGCACCAGAACGGCCCGCATACCATAGTAGCTGAACCTTTCCCACAACTCTGCAAAAAACAGGTAATAAAGAGCCTTTGGGTGTCCTTTTTTCATAAATGTAGAAGATTAGTTATGTTAATGATTGAATTTTAGTTGGCAAAGATAATATAAAAATTATTTATTAATTTCTGAAATAATTGTAATTCAATCTATAGCAAAATATTTTCTATAAAAAACATTGCAATTCCCGATAAAAAATTTGATTTAAACTCACAATGTATTCTCTGGCAGAAGTTTGCCAATCAGGTAATTTTAATGAAACCTTGGTTCTGGGAAGCCAAAGATCACCCTCCTAAAATCATCAATCCTAATTCATAAATCAGAATCTGATTCTCATCTGGGCTTTGATTTCGGTGCGGGTGTTGCCCTCGATCAGGTCGAGGCCGCTGCCTGAGCTGTCGCGGTTCGAGTACCAGGTCTGTGCCAGTCGGGCATACAGGTCGATGTTGCGGCTGAGTCGGTAGCGAACCAGCACGTAAGCCCTGGAGCCTCTGTCGGCATAAAAGGGGAAGGAGAAAGCATAAAGCACATCGTTTTCATAAACGTAGATGCGCGAATCGAAGCCATCGGTGTCGAACAGGGCATAACGAAGGGTGACGGCCAGGGGGCTGCTAAGGCTTCGATAAATCACATCCTGATAGATGGCATATCCTTTTTCCTTTCTTTCACCAAAGCGAAAATCGACGAGCTCAATGCGGTTTCGCAAGGTGAAGGAAGGGGATATGGGGTAGCTGATATGAAAACGGTAGTTTTGGCGCACCACGTCTTCGAGGTGGCGCATCATGTCAGGGTCCTGGCTGTTGAGGGGCTTGTTCTTGATGCGGTAGCGGGCATACATCTCTGTGCCGCGGCTGGGGCGGTAGTTTACCTGCACCAGGTATTCGTAACCCTTGCTGGGAAGATAGGTGCGGAACTTCATCCAGGGAAAAGAAAAATGATCGGCATAGGCAGAGATGCGCCACTGCTGCGATAGCCTTGCATTAATGCCCAGGTAGAGGCCATCTTCGTTCACCACCCGGGTGTTTTCGCTGAAGGCCGCCGCAAAAAGCGACTGGTAGTCCTTGCTGAACTTGCGATGCAGCAAGGCCAGAGACAGCCTGGGGTCGAGGCTCATCATCACCCCATTAAGGAAGGCATAACCGCCGTTTTCGCTCATGGCAGCCTCTCCAAAGAAGTTGAAATTTCGGCTGATATAATTGTAGTCAAAACCAAAGTTGGTGTTGGTGCGATCATTAAAGTCAAACTGATTGTAAAAAGAGAGGTTGCGTTGAAACTCTGCACCCAGCTCCATGCGGTATGCGGTTGCACCCAGGCTCAGGTTGTTGCGCTTCCAGGCCAGGTGGCCGCCGTATACACTTTCATGCACGGCATTTTTATTTTCAAGTTCGCGCGGGGTGCGGTGCAGACCGGTTTGCTGCAAACTGGTAATCACCAGTGCTTCGCCCGTTACGGTGTCCATTTCGAGCACGTTGGCATCGCGGCCTTTCGACGAGAAGAAGCCCGTAAGCTCAAAATCGCCGAAACCCACTGTAACGCCGGTGCCACGCATGAAGTTATTCTCGTCTACCGAGGTGTAGGGTCGCAAGCCAAGTCCGTTTTTCTTCACATCCACGGCTTCGCCGCTTTTTCCGAAGGCCAGTCCTGACCACAGCGTGAGTCCCTGCCCGAACTGCACCTGGAAGTCGCCCACCACCGCTGCGCGCAGCCTGCCAAAGTCGCGTACATATACATGCCCGGAATAATAGTCGAAACCATTGGGCTGGGTGCCCCTGAAAAACTCTTCGCCCGGGTCTTTTTCGGCGGTCATGCCTATGCTTATGTTGTTGTAATAAGTGAATCGGTAGCGCGAATACAGTCTGAAGGGGCTGCCCAGGTAGCGGGCGTTGGGGTTGGCTTCCAGTTCTTCTGGATCAATGGGACTGAAGCCGCGCTGCTCCTCGAGCAATTGCTGGTAACGAAGAAAAAACTGGCTGTTGCCTTCGCGCAGCATATCGTCGAGGCGAAAATGCCGTCTGAAACGCTCTTCGGCCACCGTAACGTATGGCTGCAAAAGTTGGATGGTTTCCAGATCGAAACCTTCCACACTCT
Source organism: Bacteroidales bacterium (assembly GCA_019429365.1). Taxonomy (GTDB): domain Bacteria; phylum Bacteroidota; class Bacteroidia; order Bacteroidales; family UBA7960; genus UBA7960. The sequence continues at coordinate 7,111 of JAHYJD010000004.1, forward strand.
GCAGCTCGTAAATACTTAGCAAGCGGCCAAACATGCTGATGTGATTCAGCAGGTTGTTAATCTGAATATCGTTGAGGAAGAATAAGCGCCTGAGGTCGTCGGCGCTGGCAAAGTTGAGGTTTATGGGGTTGCGCAGAAACACTTCGAGCTCTTCGATCAGTTCTGAATAATCGAGCTCTTCTTCGGCCTCCTCGGCCAGGCTTTCGATGCGCTGCTGGAAAAGTTCTTCGTTAACGGGAGGCGGCTGCAGGGTGTCAGGTGCTTCGGGCACCTGGGCAAAAGCCCCGTTAAAGCCCGCCGAAAGCAAAAAAGCCAGGACGAAAACTGAAGGTATATTTTTCGGGAGCGAAAACCTCATTTTCTTCTTTGATTATTTGAATTCGTAAATGAGGCTTGCCTGCGGCGAATAGCCCAGCACATGGTGAAATGAAGTGGCCAGGTCGATTCGGAGGTTGCCCAGCACCATGCCGAATCCAAAGGCGTTGGTGGTGGGGTTGGTGCCCAGACCACCACGCAGGTAAATATTTTCGGTAATGCCATATTCAAGACCTACCCTGAAAACCGGTTCGCGCTCCAGGTCCTTTTCAGTTTCAAAACTAAGCAATACCCTTTCGGAGAAGGTGTAAGCGAAGCCCATCCGGAAAATGGCAGGGATGCGCTCGTCGTTAAACTCGGCAATCTTCGCCCGGGTAGGATTGAAAATATGTGCCCCGATTTGCAGGCCGGGAATCAGTTCGTAGATCATACCTAGTTCTGCTGCCAGGTTGCCGGCACTGCCATAGCCCTCGCCAATAAAGGTGTAAAGGTAATTGAGCTGCACCCCAGCCGAAAGGCGATCGCCAAAACTTCTGGCGTAAGCCACCCCAATCTTGCTTTCATGATACTGCGAATAACCAAAGTAAGTGACACTCATTCCGAACACGCCGCTGGCAGCCGGCAGGGCAAATGCCGCGGCACCCAAACCCATTTCTTTTGTCAGGTAGCGATTTTCGAAATAAAAGCCACCTGCTGCATATTGCTGACGGGCCAGCCCGGCCTGGTTGTGGCTAAGCGCCCAGAAATCGTAAACGGCCACGGCGGAATTCCCCATGCCAGCCTGTCTTCCCCCGAAAGGGAAATTATCGTTGGCAGCATACAAAGGGGTACTGAAAATTACCAGGAATAAGAGTAAAGGCCTAAAAACCTGCTTCATCTATTGCGCTTTGGTTAGTTGTTTTAGAGCCACAAGGCCCATTCTTTGAAGTGCAAGATAAATAAAAATTGCTTTTTAAAAAAATACAGCGCTATGTCAAGCAAAAAAGAAACCGTAACGGTTTGGTGAAAGGCGGGATTTGCCTTTCAAACCGTTACGGCTTAATCAATGGAATAAGGCTTATACCCTATACTTGAAATTATGTTTTTTCAGATCCTTGTTGGCTTTTACCACTTTGCTGCGTAGATTCTCTTTAAAGCTCATCAGCCGTTGTTGAATGTCCTGGTCGGATTGTGCCAGGATCTGTGCGGCCAGAATGCCGGCATTGCGGGCGCCGTCTAAACCTACGGTTGCCACAGGAATGCCGGGAGGCATCTGGAGGATGGAGAGTATGCTGTCCCAGCCATCGATGCTAATGGAAGAGCGCACCGGAACGCCAATTACGGGCAGAATGGTGAAAGCGGCTACCACACCGGGCAAATGGGCTGCCCCGCCGGCACCGGCAATAATCACTTTTACGCCGCGTTTATGGGCGTTGGATGCAAAATCAGCCACCAGCTCAGGAGTACGGTGGGCAGAAAGGGCGTTCAGCTCAAACGGAATCTCCAGCTCATCAAAAAATTTGGCGGCTTCTTCCATAACGGGCATGTCGGAAGTGCTGCCCATAATAATGCTCACAAGAGGTTGCATGGGTTATTGGGTTTGGGGTTTGAGATGCAAAAATAGGGAAAAAGTCGGAAGTCGGAAGCCGCAAGAAAAATGGCCTGATTGTTTTCAATGAAACTACCAGGCCGGAAAAAGATAAGATTCTTTGTCTATTGCTCAGCCATGGCATTAAGGCATTTCACCCACCCGGCAGCAGGTGGTAAGCTTTTTAACCAAATGCTAACGCGGAAAGATTCATTCTTTCAGAGCAGGAATAACCAGCATTTGTCCGGGATAAATCAAATCCGGATCTTTCAGCATAGGCTTGTTGGCCTCGAAAATTACAGGATATTTGTTGGCATTGCCATAAAACTGTTTGGCAATTTTCGACAAAGTGTCACCCTTTTGAACGGTGTAAAACTGTTCTTGCGGTTTTGCCCCTTCGGGAGGATTTTTTACCTCCAAAAGGTCTTCCACCTCCGAGATACCTTCAATATTGCCGGCCGCCACAATAATCCTGTTTTTAATCTCAAGGGTGTCCACTTTCCCCGAAAGGGTAAGTCGCTCCCCGTTGAGCGAGAATTGCAGGTCTTCCACCAGGAAGCCATATCTTTTCACGTGCTCACGAATCAGTTCGGCCCTGTCTGCTTCTTTAATGTCTTCCTTTTTGCCCAGCACTTTGGCGCCGGCTCCTCTTAAAAATGATAACAATCCCATAGTAAATTAATTTTAGTTGTTTAAGGTCTATTCAACCACTTCGAAGGTCACTTTGGCATTCACGCGGTATTCAACGATGTTGTTGCCCTTCACCTTCAGGCTCATTTCTTTAATGTAGACTGACCGGATTTCTTTCACAGTTTTCGAGGCCATTTTTACGGCATTGTTTGCTGCGTCTTCCCAGCTCTTTTCAGAAGAAGCCAGAAGTTCAATTACTTTTAATACGCTCATAAGAATTACTTTTAAGGTTAATCTCCTTAAAGTTAATCATTATAAAGCGTAACTGCAATTTAAACGGATAATCTTTAGCGGAAAAATTAGGATTTTGCTCAAAAACTGGTGCAGGAAAGCCGAAAGTTTTTTATTTTTAATGAAGAATACCATATCTGGCCGAAAACATTCTTTTTGATTACCGAAAATAAACATATTTATGGAAAAGATTTTAAGGGGTGTTGTTGAATTTCGCAAGCACGATTTTGAGAAGCATAAGGCGCTATTTCGCAAGCTGGGAAAAAAGCAACAACCACATACGCTGTTTATCGGCTGCAGCGATTCGCGGGTCGATCCCAACCTTATTACGCGCTCATTACCGGGCGAGCTTTTTATCATTCGCAACATTGCCAATATTATTCCGCAATACCGCGAATCGGGCGAATATTTGGCAACTACTTCGGCTGTTGAATATGCCATTCAGGCCCTAAACGTGCAGCATATTGTTATTTGCGGGCACAGCAACTGCGGGGGATGTGCTGCACTCTATCTTCCAGAAAACGCTTTTCAAACCATGCCGCATACCCAGCGCTGGCTTGAGCAGGCAAAAGTGGTACGCCAGCGCGTGGAGCTGAACCCTGAAGCCGCCGACCCGGCCGCCCGCGAATGGCTCACCGAGCAGGAAAACGTGGTGCAGCAAATGAAAAACCTGCTTTCATACCCTTTTATCAGGGAGCGTTACAAGGCCGGAACCCTGAAGATCCATGGCTGGTATTATATTATCCGCTCAGGGCAGGTGCTGGCCTACAACATTGAGAAGGGCTATTTTGAAGAAATGGAGTAAGTATAAAGAGTCAGGGCTTCATTGGCAGTCAGGGCTTGAAGTCACGGCTTGACTTATAGTCAAACCCTGACTAACCCTGAATTTTCAGTCATTTTTCTTATATTTGAAATAAAACCCAATAATACCTAAAGATGAAAAAAATTTCAGTCGTTGTTTTAGCCATGTTTTTTGTGATTTCCTGTGGCCCTCGTGAGCGGCAGTTCCAGGAAGAGTTCACCTTGTTCAGCCTTGAAGATACCAACCAGCAGGCATTTGTGGCTAATCTGTCGCGTTTATGTGGACAAACATTTGCTGGCCGGCAGGTGTTTCTTGCTGAAGGCCGTCAAAGCTGGGCCGACCGTAGTATGACAATGCACGTGAGCCTGTGTGAAGAAGGCCATATTCATATACCGTTTCATATGGATGAGGACCATTCGCGCACCTGGCTGTTTTTACAGGAAAATGGCCGGCTGCGCTTCCGGCACGACCACCGCCACCCCGATGGCACACCAGAGGATGTAACACTCTATGGCGGCTTTGCTGACAGCATGGGTACGCCCTTTACCCAAAACTTTCCGGCCGATGAGTATACCTGCGAAAATTATCCAACTTCATGCAATGCCACCTGGACGGTCAGTATCTCGTCTGACCTTACCACTTTCTCATACCAACTTAAGAACTTTGGTGAATTGCTCTTCCAGGTTGATTTCAACTTGGTAAATCCACTTTAATTTATTCGTCGGGTGAGCGTTTGAATTCTCTGTAGCTCAGATATAAAAGGAGACCTTGAGGCATTAATCCAGCAGAAAAATAGAAGGATTTTAACTTCTTTCCGGGAAAAATAATTCCCTTTCCTTTAAGCATGCCATCAATACTGCATCGGGCCACTTCCTCCGCGGTTGAAGAAAGGCTTCTGCCTACCCTTCCACTTTTTTTTATGCGGCTTGCTACCACTTGGTTGGTTGGAACGCCTGCCGGAAATACGGCCGAAACAGTTATTTTGCTTCCATTTAATTCATGCCTGAGGGCTTTGGTCAAGTATAATATATAAGCTTTACTTGCAGCATAAACACTCTTTCCCGGAAGGGGGGAAAAAGATCCAAGACTTCCCAGGTTAAGTATATGTGCTCTGGGGGCTTTTTGAAGTTCAGGCAGAAAAACTTGCGTAAGAAGAGTAGTGGTAATAATATTTAATTGAAGCATATTTGTCACTTTTTGCTCTGGCATGACATCAAACCTTCCATTGTACCCTACGCCAACATTATTAATCAGTACGTTAACCTTAAGATCATTTTTCTTGGCAAAATCGAAAACCTGCTTGTGGGAGTCCTTGGCAAGAAGATCAATTTCAAGGAAACGGCAGTCGACAGAATAGCGTTTTTGAATTTCTTCTGAAGCAGTGGACAAGCCAGTATCAGGAAGAGAAATCAACAGCAGGTTCATGCCTCGCTTAGCGCATTCAATGGCCAGGGCTTTTCCAATGCCTGAACTGGCTCCGGTAATTAATGTATAGTATGAGGTAGGGCAGGCTGTAATCTCCTCTTTTTCATTGTTAAGCCATGCGTATGTCTTCATGAAACCTTGTAACAAAGGCGTAATTGTATATCCAATTTCTTTTTGGGCTTTTTCGCTCGAAAGTCGTCGGTGCTGCAAGTAGCGTTTTACCCATGAAGGGGTGATCAAGGCTGGCTTTCTGATCAGAAAACCACCCACCCCAAGTAGTGCAGAACTGAGCCACAAAAAAAGGTAGGGGACATAAAAAAACAAATAATTCTTTCCTGATGCGTGCCTGATGGTTTGAAACAGCTCTTTGAAAGTTGCATTGTGACCGCCAAGAATGAAATTTTCTCCCGGCATGCTTTTGTCCATTGCAAGTATCAGTCCGTTTACCACATCATCAACAAAAACATAATTGCCAAAAGTTTTTCCGTTTCCGGGAATAATCCGCCAACTGCCCTTCTGGTATTTTTCTGCAATCTTTGTCAAGGAGTTGCTTTCGTTCAAAACTCCTGGTCCGAAAACACGTGTTGGGAAAACAGTGATTACATCCAGTCCTTTCCCTTGGTAAACTTGGCAGAGCAACTCGGCTGCTCTTTTTGTTTCAGCATACAAAGTATAATACCTTTCAGGCCTTGTACTTTCTTCGTTTACATCGAAAATATGATCCGTAGGTCCAAAGGTGCCTGCTGTGGATGTGAAAACCACCCTTTTTATTCCAAGTTTAAGTGCAGCTTTAAGAACATTCCTGGTGCCTTCAACATTTACTTCATGAAAAACCCTTGGGTCTTTAGCGGTAGGCTTTGCATAACCTGCCAGGTGAAAAACATAGGTGCAACCCTGCATGGCTGCTTCTATTGATGCAACATCTAAAATATCACCCTCGAAAATGGTAACTCCTGTTAGCTGCAATTCTTTTGCTTTTTGGGGAGATCTGACCAGCAAATGAATTGAATTTCCTTCAGCCACCAGCCGTTTGGTCAGCGCCATGCCAATAAAACCAGTGCTTCCTGTGATAAAATATTTCATTAGCCGGCAATTTTTTTGGAAAACAGAAATTTCATGTTGGGATTAAAATGGACAGAAAACATCTCAGCCGAAATTGACAAACTAAGGTGAAGCAAAAAAGCTGGTATAAACGAACAAGATATTAGCGAGATTACGCATAGTATCAGCCCGAAAGGGATTGCAGCAAGAGTTTCTTTCATGCCATTAGGAAGGTGAAAAGCGGAATACAGCCCAATATTAATTAGCATAGCAGGCATAATACCAAATGCTTCGGCAGTTGTAAACAAGAGCAAACCTCTGAACAAAAATTCGTAACCCAATAGGTAAATGGCCCATCCGCTTATGCTAATGGCTATTTCTTTAAATCCCCAGTCGGGCAGTCGCATTTGTGGAATACGCGAATTTACATCTGGTTTTCTTGATGAAAAAACGGAAGAAAAAACTATGAGCAATAAAATAATTGGATAAACCCACAATGGTATGGCAGTTAGGCCCCAGGCGGAATGTTTAGGTGTGGAGAAATTGAACTTTAAAGAAAAAAGCATTCCCGGAACTAATCCCAATAATAAAAACCCAAGTGTTTTCTGGAAGATGAATAAGTAAACCTGCCCTTTTTTTTCAGAGAAATTTTTCTGAAACCATTTTTTGTTAGCTGCAGAAAATGCAGGGAAATAATATGCATAATAGACTGCTATTGTTAAGGCTAAGGAAAAAACTGCCTGTTTGATTTCAAAATTCTCAGTGAAAGTCATAGAGTATTTTTGTATCTAAGTTATTAAAGATTTAATTCGATCAGGATAAGTTAGCAAGAAAAAATAAAAAAAGCAGTCAAGTAATTTTGACCGCTTTTTTCTTAGATGTAAAGAAAGAGAGTTATTATTCCATTGCTTCAATGGCTTTTTCAACAGCCGCAAATATGGGCTGGTTGCTGATTTGCTGTCCAACGGCGCGTTCCATCCAATGGCGGGGGGTAAGCTTACCCAGAGAGAAAATGCGAAGGGTTTCCTCGGCAAAGTCTTTGCTGCGATAATAGTCTTCGAGCTGGAACATGATGAGGCGGCCGTAAGGGTAGTTCATCAGGTATAGCGGCGACTGAATCATGTGCGAATAGATGGCTAGCAGCGGAATGTCGGTTTCGCCGAAAACATCGGCGTAATATTCATTCCAGATTTCTTTCGAGATGCGCAGCACGGCCTCTTTAAGCTGGGCTGCAGTGGCATTCGGATTATCATACAGCCATTTCCATACGGCCATGTCCACCAGCGACACGCCCATCATTTCGTAATTGTTCCAGAACACATCGAGCACATCGAGGTGATCCTTCATGGGGTCGTTTTGCTTAATCCCAAGAAAGTCGAGGTCGCGTGCCTGGAACATAAATGCCAGTGCTTCAGTAAATGCGGTGTTGGGGATGCCGTTTACAAAGTAATTGTCGACCATTTGCACGCTGATAGTCTGTTCTACGTTGTGGCCAAACTCATGGATGGCAATGTTGTATCCTTTATAATCCATTCCATCGGGGCCAATTCGTGTGCGCAGGTGCGAGGGCATTTCGCGCATGGAGGCGCGCCAGGCATGCCCAGAGCCACGGGCGGGGTCCACATCAACCTTTGAGGCAATGAAGTCGGCCAAAGGGGCATTGAAACCCACTTCGCGCAATATGCGCGGCAGGTCACGGTCCATGGCTTCGGCAGTGGGGTAGAGGCGCTTGGTGATGCGGTCGAGCTCTTCTTCAGAGATGCTGCTGCGGGCCTTGAATCCGTCGTACCACAGATCGAACGGACGCAACGGACGTCCAAGACGCTCGCTCACCATTTTGCCCACCTGGCGCAGTTGTGGCGATGCTGCATATTCCCTGAAAAGGCCATCCACTTCTTCGAGCGATATTTCCATATCGGCATCGAAACGGCGTTTGATATAAGTGTCGAGATTTGGATAGTAAGGATCGACATTTTGCAAAGCCTTGAAGTTGGCAAGCAAAATTTCGTAACGCTTCAGGTCTTCAGGCTCGCCGTTAATTGGCTGACCATCCTGAAAAAGCTCATTGGTGAAAGGATTCCACTGATAGTCGGACTTGTTGATTACTTGCTTCGGAATGTCCTGGTTTATGATGTGGAGCATCACATTGTAAAGCAACTCCTGTTTTTCAAGACCGCCTTCCTGGCCGTAGTTCGATTTGATTTCATCGCGTATGTTCCAGTGTGCCAGCAGTTTCATTCCTTCAGGGAAGCGTTTTTCGCCTTCGTTGTTCAGAAGCTGTCCTGCAAAAATATTGTATTCAGAAATGTACAGACGACCTTCGCTATACACCTGATTCATTTCCTGCAGCAAGCGCGGGGGCACCCGGGCGGTAAATACCTCGCCCAGGCGTGCATAGCCCCACTGTCGGCCATTCCAGTCGCCACCCCATTCGTTTTTTTCATCGAGGGTGTAATACGGGAAGTTCAGGGCCACGATAAAGGCGATCTTGTTTTTGTAAAAGTCGTCCTGCACATGTGCAGTGGGACTGTAGGCACCAAAGATCTGGTCAATTTTGTGAATAGGCCCGCGGTCTTCGTGTATCTGCCGGTTCAGTTCCAGGGTAATCCGGTTGCTGTAGCCGTAAAGAAACTCGAAATTGTTGGCCAGACGGTCGAACACCATGTCGAGCTCTGTCTGGTCGGCAATAAAGTTTTCCAACACAAAGGTTTCAAACTCCTCAATGCTCCCATCGCTTTCGCGCCAGAGAGAAGCAGCCTGGCTTACGCCGCGTTCGATGCGGAATTGCAGATCGGCGCCGTGCTTTTCGGTGAGTTGGGAAATAAGTTTTTCTACGGATGCCTGCCCAATAGGGCTGGTTTCGTCTTCCGCTTTTTCAGCAGCAGGGCTGCATGCCAGCATGAACAATGCAGGCAAAAGGATGGCAATAAACTTCTTCATAATGTTATGTTGGTTTGTTTGATGATATTCAGGGCAAACCTAAGAAAAATTTATCAGTCTTTATTTTTTTTGAGTGACTTGAGTTTGGCCGGAATATTTTCTGCGGCATCGACAAAAGGCAGCAGTATAAGATCGGCCCCGGCTTTTTCAAGCTCCTTGGCAGTGCGTCCGGTGTAGGAGGTAAGCGCAATATGACCTTTGTAGTCGGCATCCTTCAGATATTTTATCAGCGCTTTGTTTATCTGCTTGTCGTCGAGGGTCGAAACCACGCACTGAGCACTCAGGGGCAGGATTTCGGGCAATTCGGGGTCGTCGGCATCACCGTACTGTGCGGCACGGCCTTTCTTTTTCCAGCGGGCCACTGCCTTGGGGTCAAAGTCAACACCAAACACCCTGTAACCTGCGGCTTCAAGTGAACGGGCCACATTGTTGCCATACATGCCCAAACCAAATATAATCACATCGAAAGGCTGATGGTGCAGGTCTTCGTCTTCCACTTCGGTGGTGGGGGCTTTTTTCTCAAATATATCCAGCAAAAACCCCACCTTTTCATAGATCTGGTGTGAATACATGATCAGGTAAGTGCTTATGCCAATGGTAATTAAACCAACCAGGGTAATGAGGCCCAGTGTTTCTTCGTTGATCTGCCCAAGGCTAAGCCCCAGGGCGGCCAGAATGAGCGAGAACTCTGAGATTTGTGCCACGTTTAGACCAGCCAGAAAGCCAGTCCTTTTGCGATAGCCCATCAAACCCAGGATTATCATGACGATGATCGGATTGCCAATCAGCACAAAAAGCGAGAGAATTACAGCCGGGAAGATTTGCTGCCCGAGCAAAGAGACGTTTACCTGGCTTCCCAAATGAATAAAGAAAAACAATAATAGGAAGTCGCGCACCGAAGTGAGCCTTCCGCCAATTACTTCGCGATAGGGCGTGGAGGCCAGTGAGATGCCTCCTAAAAATGCGCCCACCTCCTTGCTAAAACCAAGATAGTCGCTGAAAGCGGCCAGGGCAATAGCCCATGCCACCGAAAACAGCACCAGCAACTCGGGTGTGCGGGCCATGAGCGAAGTGAGCCATGTGAGCACATATCGCATAAGAAAAACGACCAGAACCATTAAACCTACCCCCTTCAGAATAACAATGGCAATTTCTTCCCAGAGGGCGTATTCGGAGGGGGTTCCCATGGCCGATAAGGCAATCATGGCAATAATCACCACGATATCCTGAACAATCAAAAAGCCAATGCTGATCTGACCGTGAAGCGATTCGATTTCTTTCTTATCAGAAAGCAGCTTAACGATGATAATGGTGGAAGAAAAAGTGAGTGCTACAGCCACGTAAATACTCACAACGGGGTCGAAGCCGAGCCAAAGACCCAGTAAAAATCCGAAAATGGAAGTGAAAAGCACCTGACCGAGGCCGGCAAAAAGTGCAACTCTTCCGGTGGAGCGTATCAGTCCTACATCGAGTTTCAGCCCCACCACAAATAGCAGCAGTGCAATGCCCATTTCGGAAAGCAGGTGAATCTTGTCGCCCGACCGGAGCAGATCTATCCCGTAAGGGCCAACAATAAGCCCCACGGCAATGAAAGAAACAATCAGGGGTTGTTTTAACATTCGCCCAATAAGGCCTGCAACAACGGCAATGGCCAGCAGGGCAGCAAATTCGAGAAAAGTATCAGAAAATTGTTCCATAGGCATTACCCTTTGAAAGCTTCTTTAACTTTTGCTAGCAACTCATCTGCAATTTTATGATTGGTAGCCATTATTTCGCGCCCGAAAACAAAATGGTCTCCACCCGAAAAATCAGTAACCTTTCCGCCGGCTTCCTGCACCAGCAGGCTTCCTGCAGCCACATCCCACGGGCTTAGGCTGTATTCGTAAAAGCCATCGAAACGGCCGCAAGCTACATAGGCCAGGTCGACGGCAGCGCTTCCAAGGCGACGCACCCCGTGCGAATTACGCAGGCACCAGGTAAATAAGTCCATGTATTGTTCCAGGCGACTGTAATCATAATAAGGGAAGCCAGTGGCAAGCAGGCTTTCGTGTACTGTAGCAGCTTCAGAAACTTTTATGGGCTCGTTGTTCAGAAATGCGCCCCCGTCTTTAACCGCAGAAAAGCACTCGTCGTGATTGATTTCATACACCACTGCAAGAACGATTTCTTTGTGGTGCATTAATGCAATGGAGATGCTGAAAACGGGCACCCTGTGTATGAAATTGGTGGTACCGTCCAGCGGGTCCACAATCCACTTATATTCTTTGTCCTGCTCCTCAATGGTGTTTTCTTCCACAATAAAACCGGCTTCCGGCAAGAGTTGCTGAAGTTTATTTACCAGCTGCTCTTCTGCGGCTTTATCCACGTAAGTGACAAAATTATGAAGGCTTTTGGTTTCAACCTGGCTGTGCTGAAGCTGATCAACTTCCTTGCGGATAAATTCGCCGGTGTTCCTGGCCATAAGTCCAACTTCGGCGCAAAGGGCTCTCAGATAATTGATTTTTTCTGTTTTGTTCATATTAAGTAAACTCCGTCTGCGTCAAGATGGTTCAGTGTTACCTCTTGTATCTGGTTTATTAATTCAGCGTTGAAAATGGTTTTTACCTTTATGTAATTGTCGGTAAACCCGTGCATATATCCCTGGGTATTGTCTTTTTCCCACAGTACCAGGATTTTTTGTCCTTTGTTTTTCAGGTAGAATTCGTGTTTCTTTTGGTCGGACAGCTGCTGCATTTGCCTCGAGCGATGGTGGCGAATGGCAGGGAGTACTTTGCCCTCAATTTTCATTGCGCGGGTGTTTTCTCGCTCGCTGTAAGTGAATACGTGAATGTAAGATACATCCAAGGTTTCAATGAACCGCATGGATTCTTCAAAAAGTTCGTCGGTTTCGGCCGGAAAGCCAACAATCAGGTCGGCGGCAATGCAGGCGTGGGGCATGAGGGAGCGGATTTTTTTTACCCTCGAAGCAAAAACAGCGGTGTCGTAATGCCGGCCCATGGCTTTGAGCACGGTGTCGCTGCCCGACTGCAGGGGGATGTGAAAATGAGGCATTAGCTTTGGCTCACTGGCCACCAGCTCAATGATCTCATCGTGCAGCAAGTCGGGCTCAACCGAGGAAATACGAATACGCTCAATGTCTTCAATTTTTACCAGCTCTTTCAGGAAATCGTAAAAAGTTTCATTGTTGAGTTTGCCGAAATCGCCAATGTTTACTCCGGTAAGCACCACTTCCTTCATATTGGTTTGTGCAATGTTGCGGGCTGTTTCGAGGGTGGCGGCAATGGTATTGCTGCGGCTGTGACCACGCGCCAGTGGTATGGTGCAGTAGCTGCAGAAGTAGTCGCATCCATCCTGTATCTTGAAAAATGAACGGGTGCGGTCATCGGCCGACCAGCTGGGCACAAAAACTTCAGGTTCGTGCACCAGCACATCTGGATTGGCCTTGGGATTACGGCTGTTATCAAGCCCTTTTATATGCTCAAAAAGATTGAACTTGTCGGCATTACCCAGCACCACATCCACTCCCTCAATGGCTTTCAGTTCTTCCGGATTGATTTGTGAAAAACACCCGATCACAGCCACATGGGCCTCAGGATTGGTTTTCATGGCTTTACGGATGAGGGCCTTGCAGGTTTTTTCGGCGTTTTTGGTAACAGTGCAGGAGTTAATGACATATATATCGGCCCGGTCCTTAAACCCAACCTGCTCAAATTCTTCGGCGCCAAACTGCCTGCTAATACTGGATGTTTCAGAAAAGTTAAGTTTACAGCCAAGTGTATGAAATGCAATTTTTCTTTTGTTTTCCATAAGGATGCAAAGTTAATCAATCCTTGCCTTTTTCAGGAATGAGGTTTTGGGGTATATTTAAATGATCGTTTTGGGTAAAGAAAAAACTGCTATTTTTGAGCCCTGTTTTAATTGCAAAAAAATGTTAAATTCCTCTATGAAATTATTGCGCCAGAGACTTTCCAGGTATGATGCTCCTCAACGGGCCATGGAATTGGGAGTTTACCCTTATTTCAGGGTAATTGAATCGGATCAGGATACCGAGGTGATCGTAAACGGTAAAAAGGTATTGATGTTCGGGTCTAACAGTTACCTTGGGTTGACCAATCATCAAGAGATAAAGGAGGCCTCAAAACAAGCCATTGAACGCTATGGCACTGGTTGTGCCGGCTCACGCTTTCTTAACGGCACCCTCGATATTCACATTGAACTGGAGGAGAAACTGGCCGAATTTGTGGGCAAGGAAGCCTCGCTGGTTTACAGCACTGGTTTCCAGGTGAATTTGGGTGTGGTGTCAACCCTCACAGGAAGGGCAGATACGGTATTGCTCGATGATGCTGACCATGCTTCCATTATTGAAGGAAGCCGGCTTAGCTTTTCAAAGATCCAGAAGTTCCGGCACAACAATATGGAGTCGCTCGAGAACAAGCTAAAACTTTGTGATCCGGAACAGGTAAAACTCATCGTGGTTGATGGCATCTTCTCCATGGAGGGTGACATCATTAACCTTCCCGAGGTGGTCAGGCTTGCGCAGCAATACCACGCATCCATCATGGTTGACGATGCCCACTCTTTAGGGGTCATTGGTGAGAATGGCTCGGGCACTGCCTCGCATTTCGGGCTGACCCATGAAGTGGACCTGATCATGGGCACCTTCTCCAAATCGCTGGCATCGATCGGCGGTTTTATTGCTTCCGATAAAGAAACCATCAACTTTTTGAAGCATCATTCGCGTCCCCTGATATTCAGTGCCAGTATTACTCCTGCTTCTGCTGCCAGCGTGCTTGCTGCCCTGAAAATCGTTAAGCGCGAACCCGAACGCATTGCCAGACTTTGGGAGTTGACGCACAAGGCACTGAAAGGATTCAGGGATTTGGGGTTCGATACCGGCCACTCGGAAACACCAATAATTCCCCTTTTTGTGCGCGACGACCAGAAAACCCTGATGCTGACCCAGATGTTGCTCGACCTGGGGGTCTTTGTGAACCCTATACTTTCGCCTGCCGTTAGAAAAGAAGATACCCTGATCCGCTTTTCTTTGATGGCCACCCATACCGATGAGCAATTGGATTATGCCATGGAAACCATTGGTCAGGTATCAAGGCAACTCGGAATCATTGAATAATGAGAAAGGTTGTACTCATCACCGGAGTGTCATCAGGCTTTGGCTATGCAATTGCTCAGTTGTTGTCAAAGCAGGGCCATTTGGTCTATGGCACCAACCGAAAGGAACATCTTGAACAGGATGGGATAAATATTCTGAAACTGGACGTTACCAGGCCAGAGGAGATTGAGAATGCCGTTCGGACTATCATTTCGCGCGAAGGCCGAATTGATGTCCTGATCAATAATGCCGGTTTTGGCATAGCCGGGGCGCTTGAGGATTTTTCTGAGGAAGAAGCCCTGCTCGAAATTAATACCAATTTGCTGGGGGTTTATCGTTGCTGTAAATATGTAATTCCCCATATGCGAAAGCAGGGTTTTGGCACCATTATTACCATAGGTTCTATTGCCGGATTAATGGGTATTCCTTTCCAGGGCTTTTATGCGGCCAGTAAATTCGGGGTAGAGGGATTTATGCAATCGTTGCGTTATGAGGTACAACCTTTTGGTGTGAAGGTGGTTATGGTAAACCCAGGCGATTTCAATACCGGTTTTACTGCAAACCGGAAGATGGTTCGCGCAACTGCCACCAGCGATTATCAACAGCCTTTCCGAACCACCCTGAATGTGATCGAAAAAGATGAGTCAGGTGGACTAAAACCTCATGTGCTCGCAAAAAAAGTGGCTGAAATTGTTGCTTCCAAAAACCCTCGCCATCGCTACATTGTGGCTTCCTTCGACCAAAAACTGGCTGTTATTCTCAGCAAAATCATGCCGGCTAAATGGTTTACCAAGCTTATTGCGGGGCATTACAAAACTTAGTTAAGGATAAAGAATAAAGTTTGGAGTTCGGAGTTTGGAGTTTGGAGTTTGGTGTGTCCTACTGCCTAACTTCTCTCAGGTCTCTTAAGTCTCTTCAGTCTCTTCAGTCACCCCGTTCGGGAACTGCGAATCTTTTCAAACCCTCCGGCAATTCGTCAAAGTAAGGGTTGGCCGCCGGCACTACGCCGGGTTGCCCGAGCTCTTCCAGAATTTTAAGGCCTTTTTCGCTGTCGAGCAGGAATGCAACGAAGGCTTCGGCCAGTTCAATGTTTTGGGCCTTATGGGGTATGGTGAGCCCATAAACCATGGGTTGTCCAATTTCGGTAATGGTGCTTCCTGGGCTTGTCCCCAAGGTCTGAGTGCTAACCTGTGCATACCATTCTTCCAGCTCAGGATCGCCCAGGCTTAATTCCGCCGGAAGTCGCAGGTAAGGAAGTTTATGCTGCTGCGCCACGCTCCGGTACAGGAAAATATAGTCAATTTGGCCGCTTTCCAACAGGGCGATCAAATCGGTTTCCTTGGGGCGGATGTTGCGCCGGTCCTTTTCAAGCAATTTTCCCGGAAGGGCATCATCCTCATAAAAAATACCGGCCAGCTTTGATGTTAATACGGCTCTGACACCACATGGGTCCTGATCGGGGTCGCTGCGGCCAATCTGCACGTCAGGACGCAGCATAATTTTATACCAGTTGTCCAGGTTGATTTCAGAAGCATAGCGCGACTTTTCGGTATATACAATGGCCATTTCGTTGGCGGCAAATTTCACAATCCAACTGGCATGGTCGGGTATGAGCATGTGTTCGATTACCATGTAATCGGCCGAAAGGTAAAGGTCGCAGGGTGTGTCGAGCTCCATAATGCGCCTTGCGCCGGCCTTGCTGCCCCAGGCTTCGGTAAGAATGCGCACGTTGGGGTGTTCGGCCTTGAAAGCCTCGCTGATGCGCTGTACCGGGTAGGTGAGGCTGCCGGCATGAATGATATGAAGGGTGCCTGAAAGCTCGCCTGCGCCCGTGCCTTCAGGCTGCCCGTAACGGCACGATGTAAGAAAAAGAAAAAATAGACCGGTAATGACAAGAAGCAGTTTTTTCATTTGATTTTTTTATTAAAGTTACTAATTCCCCGTTAACACACAACGACCACCGGGAGTAAGGAGCTCGCCGGTGGCCTGTTGCAACGGTTAAAAAAAGGAGAAGTGATCAGAAAACAAATCTGATTTCTGCGGTAATCATTCTTCCGGGGGCTATTACGTTGCGCGAGTCAACAAAGTCGGTGTCGAAAAGGTTATGCACCATAACGGCAGCCGAAAAGCCCCGGTAAATTTTGCTTTGTATCTGCAAGTCAACACTCGAGTAGGATTCGATCAGTTCAGTATTGGCATCGTTGAGCCACTGGGCATCCTTGTAATTGTATGTAGCGTAGAGCCTAAACCATTTGTTTTGCCAGTTCAGTCCTGCGTTAAAAAGGTTTCTGGGCTGGTAAACCAGTTCGTTGCCTTCCAAAACAAGGTCTTCATTGGGGTTAAGTACTTTGTACTCCAGTATTTCGGTGTCAGTAAACGACCAGCCGGCATGCAAGCTTAGTTTCTGTCTGATCTGATAGTTTGCGGCCAGTTCGGTGCCGAATATTTTTACTTTTCCAATGTTGTCTTTTTTGCGAATGGGGCGCATGCGGTTGTTCATCAGCAACGAGTCGCCGGTCGAAATGTATGCATGGTAGTCGTTTCCGGTGGCATAGTATACCGTGGGTGACACTGTGAGGCCCTTAACGGGGAACAAGTCGGCCCCCAGCTCGAGATTATCCACATATTCGGGCTCGAGGTAAGGGTTGGCGATTTTCATACCGCCCGAAATGCGGCCGGTGCGGCACATATCGTCGAGTACCGGTGCCCTGAAACCACGGCTGTAGCCAGCAAACACACGGTAAGCGCTTTCGTTGTAATACTGCACCGACAATCTGGGACTGATAGCGCCCCATGAAGCATCTTCCAGTTCGCCATCAAAATCCTGCAGGAAAGCAGTTTCGCTGGTGGGATCAAGTACCCTGAAGGCACCATCATAAAAGGTGGCAAAATCATAGCGCAGGCCGGCTAGGATGCGCCAGGGCCCCTTGCCAGGGTTATACTCGTCCTGGAGAAACAAGCCGAACTGGTTCATTTTGCCCAAGTTGAGCACCTGGTCCGAGGAGGTTAAATAAATATCGGCCCCATCAACGGCCCCGTGCCTGATGTCGAGCCCGCCCAGCAGCGAGTGGACTGAAGCAAGGTTGATGTTTAGGCTGCTGAAAAGCCCCAAATCGGTGCGGATCGACTCCACATCGTAGCGCGTTAGCTGCGAACTTCTTACGCTTTCGCGGATGTTCTGGTAGTTTTCGCGCTGGCCGTAAGCGGTCAGGTTCAGGCTCATTGCTTCCGAAAAATTGCCTGTGTAATTAATGCTTCCGTTCAGTGCCCCGTAGTTGTTGTGTGATCCCTCGGGAGCAGCCAGTTCAAATGCATCGTATTGCGAGCCAGTGCCGCGCTTGCCGTTGTAAAATGCTATGCCGCCTTCCAACAGGTGGTTGTCAGAAAATAAATAACCCACCCGCCCTGCAGCTCGGTATTCATCAAGAAAGGAAGCTATGGTAAATTCGTCAATCTCGTCCTGCGGAGTGGTAATATAGCCATCGCTCTGGCGGTAAAAACCGCTGGTGCCCCAGAACATTTTGCCGCTGCGGCCAGAAAAATCGAGGTTGGTGCGGTTGGTGCCGAAAGTACCTATCGACTGCCTTATGGCACCTTGAAGGGGCCGGCTTGGAATGGCACTGATAAAGTTTATGACGCCGCCCATGGCATTGCCTCCATGGATCGACGAGCCAGGCCCTTTGAGCACTTCCACCTTTTCGATGGCCAGGGCATCGATGGCGTTCCAGTTTACCGAACCCCCATCTGTTTTGTTCAATGGAACTCCGTCTTGCATCACCAAAATGCGGCCTTGTTCATTGCTCATGCCGCGCATGGAAACGTTGGCCGACGACAAGAAAGTTGCTCCACGGCTTACATTAAGGCCTGGCAAGCTTTTGAGGTAATCATCGGCCGACAGGGCAGGGGTGGCCTCTACCCGGGCTTTGTCAACAACCTCCAGCCTGAGGGGCACCTCGTATAGCTCGCGACTGGTGCGGGTACCGGTAACCACCACCTCTGGCATAAGTCCGCTGGACGGGGTTAAAATTATTTCAAGCGTGCCCGGCTGGGTGCCGAAATTTACCTTCGTGGT
Source organism: Bacteroidales bacterium (assembly GCA_019429365.1). Classification (GTDB taxonomy): domain Bacteria; phylum Bacteroidota; class Bacteroidia; order Bacteroidales; family UBA7960; genus UBA7960. Next base: position 25,304 of record JAHYJD010000004.1, read on the forward strand.
TTTGGTTTCGTAGCCCACAAAGCGAACTTCCAGGTGGTAATTGCCCGGCTGGCTCAAACGCAGTTCAAAAATGCCGTTGCTGGCACTGACCGTCCCCTGTCCTGTTTCCTTTACCAAAATAGTGGCTCCGGGAAGAGTTTGCCCGCTATTATCCCTTACCAAGCCACGAAGGCTAACCTGCGCAAACAGCGACTGAGCACTGAAAAGAAAAACAAAAAGTAAATAACCGAACCTCATGATTTAAACAGTTTTAGAATATAGATTTTTAAATTAATGAAGCGAGTTGCAATATTTGCATATCGGGTTGCAAATATAGCGTTATGATTTTTATGCATAACGGTTTTCGGAAAATTATTTGGGTTTATGGATGGAGTTTAGTTCGTCGAGCAACTCTTGGAAAATGCTTTTTACCGAAGGTTCAAATTCATGGTATACCTTGTCGAAAAACTCCACGATTTTTTCGCCCTGGGGGGTCAGGGTAGTTTGCCCGCCTTCAGATCCTCCACGTGTTTTTTCTATTATGGGAAACCCCAGCTTTTCCTCAATGTTTTTCAGCTTGGTCCAGGTTTGGCGGTAGGTAAGGCCCATGCTTTCCACCGCGGCTTTCAGGGAGCCGGTTTCTTTAATGGCTTTCAGCAACTTCCACTTTCCCTCGCCCAGAATGCTCACATGTGAGTCGGTTTCGACCCATATTTTGTAGTTCAGCTTTAATTTTTCGTAATTCTTTGACATGGCAAAGGCACAAAAGTTTTTACAATGTTAAATAAAATTGGCCATATCGTTTGAAAATAACTTTAATTTTGCCACCGACTTGCATAATTTTCATATCGACATTTTCAATAAAAACCATTATGATTCACCTGAAAAAAACCGCTGCTGCCTGGCTAATCCCTTTGGTAATTTTTATGGGAAGTTGCAAAAGCATTTTGCCCGATGCCCTTACCGGCGCTTCACTGCCTTTTGACCCCAATGGCAACAGCCTCTACCATCAAACCGAAGAAACAGCCATGGAGCCAGGCACCCTCGAAGTTTTTGGCGAGGTGGCCGAACCGGGTAAGGTGAATCTGAAAAAGTTCTATAAACGCGAAGTCGTAATGCGCGAAGCAAATTTGCTCGAAAACGGCGGGTATGAGTTTGTGGGTGCCTACCGCTACATTGGCTATTCGCTCTTCGACCTGCTGCATCCTTTCAACCACCAGAAAAAGAACGTGGAAGAATTCCGTCCGGCCATCGACCTGTATGTGGTCATTGAGAACGACAAAGGCGAGTCGGTAACCCTGAGCTGGGGCGAAATTTATTTCACTGCCAATCCCCACCAGATATTGATCGCCACCGAATCGGCACCCATAAAACCCTACAGGGTTGATGTGGAATACCCGGTTGAAAAGCAGTGGAAACTGGTGGTAGCCACCGACCTTCATGCATCCAGGCAACTGATCAACCCGGTAAAAATCATCGTAAAGTCATTCGACAAGAAGAATTATTTTGTAAACCGAGACCTCGACCCGCTTTATTCGCCCGAAATGGTAATCAGCCTTGCTGATACTTTGACCTTTACTGTTAACGAATACACGGCCGAGATGAATGATCTGGAGCAGCGCACCATTTTTTACGGCATGGGCATGGGGCACCACCCCAATCCGGTTTTCAAGGGCACTTCACTTACTAAAGTCTTTTCAAAGCATATCGACCCCTTAAACCACCATTTGTTCAGACACGGCCTGGTTTGCTTTGCCGGACTCGATGGTTACCGCACCGTGTTCAGTTATTCCGAGCTGTTCAACCGTCTCGATCAGAACCCTGCTATGCTTATCGTTACCGAAGAAGGACGTGATGGGGGCCATTACCGCATTTTTCATCCGCTCGATTTCTACGCCGACCGCTCGGTGAAATCTTTGGCAGAAATGTACATTTTTACCGAATAAAAGCAGAAGAAGACTAAATTTGTTGCTTTCTTTCCGGATAGTTGTTATATGCTATGAAGGACAACAAATTTGTTTTTGCCCTTTTCCTGGTCATGCTGCTTGCCTGGGTTTTTCCGGGCCCGGGCGCGCCTGATAGTGTTATCCCGCTGAAAACCATTGGCAGCATTGGTATTTCGCTGATCTTCTTTTTTTACGGGCTGAAGCTGAGTCCGGAAAAACTGCGGGCAGGTTTGAGCAACTTCAGGCTTCATTTGCTGGTGCAACTGTCGACATTCTTGCTGTTCCCGCTGATTGTCCTGCCGTTTTATCCGCTGATGAAAACCGAAAGCCAGCAAACGCTCTGGCTGGCCATGTTTTTTCTTGCGGCCTTGCCATCAACGGTTTCTTCATCAGTAGTGCTTACTTCGCTGGGCAAGGGAAACGTTCCGGCGGCCATATTCAATGCCAGCATTTCAGGCATTATTGGCATTATGGTCACTCCCTTATGGATGGGTTTATTCATGCATGCAAAGTCGGGCGACTTTGACTTTTCGCAAATCTATCTTAAACTTTTCCTTGAGATCATTCTCCCGGTAATTCTTGGCTTGCTGTTGCGGCCGAGGTTCCATCATTTCACTATCAGGTTCAGCCGCCAACTTACCCTTTTCGACAAATCGGTCATTTTGCTGATCGTTTACCGGAGTTTTGCTGCTTCTTTTCATGCAGGATATTTTGAAGGAATCAGCTGGCCTGACCTGCTCTTGCTTATGGCAATTGTAATCGGACTTTTTTTCCTAATTTATGGTATTATCCTTTTATTAACCAGGGCTTTTGGATTTAACCGCGAAGACCGCATTACGGCTCTGTTTTGCGGCTCACAGAAATCATTGGTGCATGGCAGCGTTTTTTCAAATGTGCTTTTTGCCGGCATGTCAATTGCAGGCATCATGCTTTTGCCGTTAATGATTTTTCATGCGTTTCAGATTTTTGTAATAAGCGTGATTTCGTCACGTTATGCCAGGAGGGAGGGAGTTTGAGGTTTGAAGTTCAAAGTTTAAAGTTTAAAGTTTAAAGTTCAAGATTAGCTCACCGCTCTGACTGCCCTTCATAATAAAAAACTTGTAAGTTTTAAACGCACTACTTATTTTAGCCAACAGAAAAAGCTTCGATTTCCAATTAGACTGAGAACCGATACAAGTACCATGAAATTTTGGCAATTTGCAACCTTCCTTTTCGCGCTTTTTTTATGCATTGGAGTCAAGGCTTCGAATCATTGGAGTGATCCGCCTCACCAGGAAGTCAGACGCACTGTTTTGGAGAGAGAAGAAACCTTTAGGCCGGGGGTTATAAAAGAAGACCTATTGGTTTTAGATTCCATATTCGTCAACAATATGGTTTCTGAGGTGGTTACATCGCGCATAAAAAAGGAAAGATTTGTGGTAGTTGATTCGGTTGCCGTTGGCCAAAGAATGCTTTTTAACAACCAAGGCGAACTTTTTCTTATGGAACACTTCAGGAACGGTAAACTTGAAAGGGTTGATTGCCTTTACCCCCGCCACCAAAACCTGATACCCAACGGGAGTTTTGAGCAAGTTGAAGACATAAATGAACACTTAATCAATACCGACTCTAAAATTTTCTCCTCCTGGGCAAATGACTTTGAGCACGACAGGACTGTTGAGTTGGACGAGATTAGAGTTGAGGGTAAAGATACCATTAGGTTTGAAAGAGTCACAGACTTATACTTTAGTGAAACCCCCAAGTGCGAAAGAACTTTAGAAATAGAAAGTTTTTTTGTTTATCGAAATTCGAAGTTAGTGGACTCCATTTTTAGCCGGGTTATTTCATATCGTCTGCGTGGTGGTTGTTTTCTTGTCCCACATAATTGCAATTATTCTGACCTTGGAATGGATGTTGCAAATTGGAATAGTTTAGGCAAACTTTCGCCCAAAATCCTCAACTGGCCTCGTAAAACACCCCATCATCCTCTTGAAGGTTTCATTAGTCATCACCGAAATTTCAAAACCGTTTGTGGCAACAATTTTGCTCAAATTACTTCCAAATTCTGCGATAACCCTCATTGTATTGTTTTGGCAAGCAATCCTTTAATAATAAGCCGACTTGCTACAACCCTCCCAAAAGGCAGGCACTATAAACTGAGCTTTTGGGTCTGGAAGCCCCGGGTTTATGAGCCGGCATCACAATTAACAGTTGGGTTTTGGAAAAATGAACCCGATGAATCAATTGCTTCTTTTTCAGAAAATAGTTTGGTAGTCAGTGATTTCCACAACCCTGTTATTGGAGAGTGGTACAAAGTAGATTTGCAATTTGTGGCTGCCGATTTTTTTCGCTACCTCACAGTTGGGTTTCACCAAAACGAAAGTACCAAAGATCCTTCTTATCAAACTGTTACCAGCTATTTAGACAGTTTTGTACTTGTACCTGAGGACATAGTCGACCAGGATGTGGATAAATTGTTTTATCCGGATATTATTCTGGCAGCGCATCATGATGAAACCAATCTGTTAGCAGGTGATGGTGAGGACAAAACTGAACAGCCAGTTTCCCCGGCTGGAGTGGAGCCGCAAATTGACCTTGAAGGTGAAAAGAAAGTGACTGAAATATCTGAATTTAGTTTTGGTCCAATCTTGTTCGAAACCAACTCTGCCGATCTTAACTTCGAGGCATTTCAAATACTCGATAGTCTGGCCCAATTTCTTAAAGAAAACAGTCATTGGGAACTTCAAATTACAGGCCATACCGACAACGCCGGAACCCCGGTGCACAACCTGGATTTATCCACGCGAAGGGCAGGCAATGTAGCGGATTACTTGATAGGGAAAGGCATTGAAGAAACGCGGCTCAACATTAAAGGGCTTGGCAGCACTGGGCCTGTTGATACCAACGAAACCCCGGAAGGGATGCAAAAAAACCGAAGGGTAGAATTGAGATTGTATGTGGACTAAACCCTAATCCTATTGTTCCCGGTTTTTATGTCCGTTTTTTTCATGAATCATTTCAAGGAATTCAGGGAAATTTTATAGCTTTGCATTGGTTTTTGTAAATGCTTAATTTAAAACCAATTAGCTTAATGAAGTTGTTCCCCGGATTGCTTCTGATTTTCTTCCAGGCCCTGGCAGGCATCCCCGATTAAGGCCTTTGCCGCGGGGCCGCTAATTTGGTCATTAAGAAGGATCAGAAGAAAACGTGAACGGGTTTTTTCCTTAAGTTTCTTTTTCCCCACTTTAAATGAACCGGCGCCCCAAAAAGGTTTCCGGTTTTTGTTTTCTGAAATCAATCATTTAAATAAAATTTAAAAATAGTTATGAAAAAATTATCGGTTATTGCCTTTGGTGGCAACGCCCTGCTTCGGGGAGACCAGATTGGCACCATCGACGAGCAGGAACAAAATGTTTACGAAACCTGCCAGCATTTGGTAGGTTTGATCAAAACGGGTTACGATTTGGTAATCGGTCACGGTAATGGCCCACAAGTGGGGAATGTGCTGTTGCAGCACGAAGCCGGATACCGTATTTACGGACTGCCCAAGCAGCCCATCGATTTTTGCGTGGCCGAAACCCAGGGCTCCATCGGTTTTATGATAGAGCAACAATTGCGTAATGTTCTGGCTGAAAACGGCATTGTGCGAAACATCGTTACCCTGGTAACCCAGGTGATGGTCGACAAGAACGATCCGGCCTTCCAGAACCCCACCAAGCCCGTGGGTCCCTTTTATACGCTGGAAGAAATGGAAGAATTAAAAGCCAAGCAGCCCGAGTGGGTTTTTCATGAAGATCCGCGCAAGCGTGGCTGGAGAAGGGTAGTGGCTTCGCCAAGGCCCATCAGCATTCCCAACTGGGAAGCAGTGGAGAAACTGGCACGCACAGGAACCATTGTGATAACGGTTGGCGGAGGCGGCATCCCTGCATATATTGATGACAAAGGCAAAATGATCGGTATTGATGCAGTGATAGACAAGGACCTTGCCTCATCATTGCTGGCAAACAAGATCAAGGCTGACGAGTTTTGCATTCTGACCGATGTGCCCAATGTGTTTATCAACTTCCACAAGCCCGGCGAACAAAAACTGGAGCGGGTTTCCATTCCTGAAATCAAAAAGCACCTGGCCGACGGGCAATTCACCGAAGGCAGTATGGCACCCAAAGTGAGGGCCTGCATCGAATTCGTGGAAAACGGCGGCAAGGAAGCCATCATTACCGAAGCCACCCAACTCGAAACCCCCGGTGCCGGCACGGTGATTTATGGGTGATTTTTAAGGAATAAAGGATAAAGGTTAAAGCCTGCCTGCCCACCACAGGCGGGTAAACCGGCAGGCAGGGAGAAAGTAACCTTGAACTTGAAACCTGAAATCCCAAATCCCAAACTCCAAACCTCGAACTCCGAACATATTTTTTCAATTAACCATTAATAATTATTTACCATGGCTTACAATCTTAGAAACAGAAGTTTTTTAAAGCTGCTTGATTTCACTCCAAAGGAAATTAAGTTTTTGCTCGACTTATCGTTGGACCTCAAAAAGGCCAAGTATGGCGGTTATGAGCAGCAGCGCCTTAAGGGAAAGAACATTGCCCTGATCTTTGAAAAGGACAGCACCCGTACGCGCTGCGCTTTTGAGGTGGCTGCCTTCGACCAGGGTGCCCTGGTAACCTACCTCGGACCCAGCGGCAGCCAGATCGGCAAAAAGGAATCGATGAAGGACACTGCCCGCGTACTCGGACGAATGTATGATGGCATTGAATACCGCGGCTATGCTCAAAAAACCGTTGAAGAACTGGCTGAGTATTCAGGTGTACCAGTGTGGAACGGTCTTACCAACGAGTTCCACCCCACCCAAATTTTGGCTGACTTCCTCACCATGATGGAGCACAGCGACAAGCCCCTGAACCAGGTTAAGTTTTGCTACCTGGGCGATGCCCGCAACAACATGGGTAACTCCCTGCTGGTAGGTGCTGCTAAAATGGGTATGGACTTCCGTGCTGCTGCGCCCAAATCGGTGCAGCCCAGCGAAGAGCTGGTGGCCCAGTGCCGCGAAATTGCCAAGGAAACCGGCGCAAAGATCACCATTACCGACAATGTGGCCGAAGCTGTAAAAGACTGCGATTTCCTCTATACCGACGTATGGGTGTCGATGGGCGAGCCCGCAGAAGTTTGGGTAGAGCGCATCAACCTTTTGAAGCCTTACCAGGTGAATATGGATGTGATCAAAAAAACCGGCAACCCCAAGGTGAAATTCCTGCACTGCCTGCCGGCATTCCACAACCGCGAAACCACCATTGGCGAGGACATCTTCCAGAAGTTTGGTTTGGATGGCATGGAAGTGGTTGAAGAAGTTTTCGAATCAGAACACTCCATTGTATTCGATCAGGCCGAGAATCGCCTGCATACCATTAAAGCCGTTATGGTTGCTACTTTGGGTAGCTAGTCAGGCTTTTTGCAATTAAAGAAAGAGCCGTGGCATTTGCTGCAACGGCTCTTTTTTTTCTCTTAGATTTATTCCTGCCTGGTAGTGTCAGGAAAAGCTTTTTCCAGGGAGTCGAAAACATCGCGCAAAATCTCGTCGAGCTTAATCCCTGGGCCGAAGCCTTTCGGGCAAAATACAGTGCAGAACGCCAAATCAGGGCAATGATTAAAATCTGCCAGAGGGCATTAAGCAGGGTCCAGCCAAGGGCGCTCACCAGCGGATGCGACAGATTTTCTGCTAAACTCATGACTCACCGTTTTCGAATTGTTTCAAATAGTCTTGTAACTCACGCAGTTCCTCTGATGAAAGGCTCTCTCCATCAAGGGCACCAATCACCATGCGGCTTGCCGAACCTTTAAAGAGGCCATCGATCATTTTATTTAAGAACTGCTTTTGCGTTTTTTCGCGGGTAACCAGGGAGGTGTAAACATGGGTGCGGGTGCTGGTGTCGCGCCCGAGCAGACCCTTGTCGGTCATGATTTGCATGGTTTTCAGGGTAGTGGTGTAACCAATGTCACGGGTCAGTTCCAATACTTCATGTACTTCGCGTACCGTAGCTTCGCCTTTTTCCCATAATACCTGAAGAATCTCCAGTTCGCTCTCAGTGGGGTGATATTTCTTCTCTGAATTCATAATACGATTGTTTTCGTAGACAAATATAGTACGAAAGTTTTCGTAATGCAAGTTTTCTAAATTTTTTTTTTTAAAATTATTAATTTTTGCAACAAATAAATAAAATACTAAGCCCGGAAATTAAATAATGTAAATAAACAGAAAAACTATAGTATTAATAGTAGTTTTAGAGGGCTGAAAAAATTCAACAATTGTTTTAAAATTATAATTGGTATTCGTGTTTTGTGCATAAAAATGTCATAATTTAGCGCCTTGTTTTAATTTAAACCAAACAACATTAAAACTATGAGAAAGATCTTTGTAATGTTGATGGCCGCAGTGCTTTTATCGAGCGCGGCTTATGCCGGTGGTATTATGACCAATACCAACCAGAGTGCATCCTATGTTCGTATGTTGGCTCGCGACGCTTCCCTGGGAATTGACGCGGTTTACTTTAACCCCGCTGGTCTTACCAGCTTAAACAATGGATTTTACCTTTCGCTGAGCAACCAGTCGATTTTCCAAAATCGTGAAATTACCAATGAAAACCCCCTTCTGAACCGTTCGATTTACGAAGGGAAAGTTACTGCTCCTCTATTCCCCAACGTTTATGCTGTTTACAAGTACGACAAGCTTGCCTTTTCCTTTGGATTTAATCCTGTAGGTGGCGGTGGTGGTGCTGAATATGAAGACGGCCTTCCGTCGTTCGAAGCCCCTGTTGCTTCATTGGTTCCGCTGCTTTCACCTTTTGGTGTAACAGATTATCGCAATGAGGTGTATTTTGAAGGTTCTTCCATTTTCTTTGGCGCGCAATTGGGTGTTTCCTATGCACTTACCGATATGATCTCGGTATTTGGTGGTGGCCGCTATGTTATGGCCAACAACACCTATAATGGCTATTTACGCAATATTGAAGTAAATACGCCTATTGGCTGGATGAAGCCCGGCGATTACCTTCGTGCTATCGCGCCAGGAGCGCCTCCAGCTCAGCAGCCTGTAATTCTGGGCACTGCTGCCGTACTTGATCAGCAAACCGCAGATGCCGAAGTGGATGCCAAGCAAAGTGGAAATGGTTTCACCCCAATGGTTGGTTTCAGCTTTGTGCCGAGTGACCGTTTTAATATTGGTATTAAGTATGAATTTATTACCAAACTTGAGCTGGAAAATGAAACCACCGTTGATGGAACTGGCATGTTTCCCGATGGTGCCAAAACAAACAACGATATGCCTGCAATGCTTTCGGTAGGTGCTGCTTTTAAAGCTACACCCAAACTTAATATTGCCGGTGGCGTACATTACTACTTTGATAAAAGCGCCGACTATGGCAAGGCATTGCCCAATGACGAAATCATTGACAATAACTTCATGGAGCTGGCCTTTGGTGTGGAATACAATCTTACCCCCGAACTCATGTTGAGCGCAGGTTATCTTCGCACCCAAACCGGAGTAAACGAAAAATACCATAACGACCTCAGCCATAGCCTCAGCACCAACTCGCTTGGCCTTGGAGGACGTTATTCAATTACCCGCAACCTCGATCTTAACCTTGGTTTTCTTTATACCATGTATGAAGGCGATGAGATCAGCATTAATTATGGTGAGGGCCTTGGAAGCCACACCGAGTCATACAAGCGTACCAATATGGTTATTGCCCTTGGTCTGGATATTAAAATCCCCGTTCGCTAATTAGGAAAAGCATATTAGAAATTAGGGGGCATCTGGTTCAGATGCCTCTTTTTTATTGCACTGTTTATTATGTTTAATGGCGGGAATTTCCGAAATTTGAGTTAAGAATCTATCTTAAATTCATGATCAAGCAACTTGAAATATCTCTTCCTGCCTTCCCGCGCGGATTTCATCTGATCACCCGCCATATTGTCAATGCCCTGGGCGAGCTGCCAGAAACAGGTTTGCTCAATGTTTTTCTTCACCACACCTCTGCGGGACTTTGTATTAACGAAAATGCCGACCCATCGGTAATGCACGACCTGGAAACCAGTTTTAACCGCATTGCCCCCGAGCGCCTGCCCGAATACATACACACCCTGGAAGGCGACGACGACATGCCTGCCCATGTAAAATCGGCCCTCACCGGGGTTTCACTCACCATCCCCATTAGCAACGGACGCCTGAAGCTGGGTACCTGGCAGGGCATTTGCCTTTGCGAGTTCCGTAATCATGGTGGGTCCCGACGACTCACCCTTACCATTTATAGCTAGGTTTTGATCTTCTTTTCGGGGAAAAGCAAACAATAGCCTTTACAACTTGTTTTATATGCAAATATTTACCTCTTAAAATACTCAAATGTCTGAACATCTTTTCAAAAACATAGAGCTTAAGGTAGAGGGTATGAGCTGCACCAACTGTGCCCTTGGTATTAAGAAGTCGCTCGAAAAGGAAGGCTTTTCCAATGTGAATGCCGACTTTACCACCGACATGGTAACTTTTGAACTGGCCGATGAAAGCAGGTTGCCCCTTGCCGTAAAACGCATTGAGTCGCTTGGTTATTCAGTGGTTTTGCCCAACGAAGGTGAAATGGAACAGAAAAAGCCAGGTCTTTCAAGCATTGAGAAAAAGTTTTGGTTTACGGCCATTTTTACAGTGCCGCTTATTCTTGCCATGTTTATCCCGGTGCCAATTCTGCACAACGACTTGTTTCAACTGGCCCTTACCATTCCTGTTTTTTCGGTGGGTTTCTGGCATTTCGGCCGGAGTGCTTTCAATAGCCTGCGCTCCGGTGTTACCAATATGGATGTGCTGATTTTCCTGGGCAGCACTGCCGCTTTTGTTTACAGCCTAATTGGCACTATTAGCGGGCTGGGGCACGATTACATGTTCTACGAAACTTCGGCTTCAATTATCAGCATCGTGCTATTGGGCAATATGCTCGAGCATCGTTCAGTAAAAAAAACTACCAGCGCAGTGGACGATCTGGTTAGACTACAGAAAAACGCTGCTAAACGCATTCTGAGGTCAAGCAATGGGATTGGTGAGCAAATTGAAGAAGTGGATGCTTCGCTCATTGAAACCGGTGAGCGGGTACTGGTCAACTCGGGTGACAAGATCCCTGTTGATGGAGAAATTTACTGGGGGCATGGCAGCATTGACGAAGGAATGATTTCGGGCGAAAGCCTGCCCGTTGATAAAACTGCCGGCGATAAAGTGGTTGGCGGAACCATATTGGTTTCGGGCAACATAAAAGTGAAAACTACCGCCACGGGAAAGGATACCGTGCTTTCGCAGATCATTGAAATGGTGCGCAGCGCCCAGCAGGATAAACCAAAACTTCAGAATCTTGCAGATAAGATCAGCGCCATTTTTGTTCCTACAGTAGTGGGGCTTGCCCTGCTTACCATGGGTGGCTGGCTGCTTTTCAGCGACCTTCCTTTCCGCGATGCCCTAATGCGCGGAGTGGCCGTGCTGGTTATTGCCTGTCCTTGTGCACTGGGTCTTGCTATTCCAACGGCTGTGGTGGTTGGGTTGGGTCGTATGGCAAAAAGTGGTATCCTGATCAAAGGAGGTTCTTCCATTGATAAATTTGCTGGAATCGATACCATAGTGTTTGATAAAACAGGCACGCTTACCACCGGAAAATTTGCCGTTAAGCGCCTGCAAACATTTAATATTTCCGAAAACGAGGCTGGTACCATTATTTATAGTCTCGAAAAGCATTCCTCTCATCCCATTGCTATTGCGCTTGCTGATCATTTCCGCGGAAGCGGCGAGATAGCATTTGAAAGCGTAACCGAAGAGAAGGGGCTTGGGATAAAGGCTTCAGGTGCGGATGGACGCACTTTCCAGGCGGGCTCGTATTCAATTGCTGCTGCGCTTACCGATGACGACTCCCATAATGTGTATCTGGTGGTGGACGGCAAACTTGCGGGCTGGCTCGACATTGAAGACGAGATTAAGCCCGAAGCTGCAGAAGCCATTCAGTTTCTGAAAAGCAAAGGGGTAAAAACCGTATTACTCAGTGGCGACCGCCGCCAGCGTTGCGAAGAAGTGGCCGAAATCCTTGGTATTGAAGAAGTTTATGCCGAGCAGTTACCCGACCAGAAACTTGATGTGATCAGCTCACTTTCGCAGTCAGGACGTGTGGGCATGGTGGGCGATGGCATAAACGATGCGCCAGCCCTGGCGCGCGCTGATGTGGGCATTAGCATGAGTGATGCCACCCAGGTGGCCGTGAAATCGGCCGAAGTGGTGCTGCTAAAGGGCAATCTTAGGCTCCTCTCAAAAGCCTTTGCTGCTACACGAACCACATTGAGAACTATCAAAGAAAACCTATTCTGGGCTTTCTTTTATAACGTGGCAGCCATACCTTTTGCCATGGCTGGATTTCTTACCCCAATGGTGGCAGCTGCTGCAATGGCGTTTTCCGACATTATCGTGGTGGGTAACTCCCTCCGGCTAAAAAGAAGAAAACTGAAGTAAAAAAAAGCCCCGGAAATTTTCCAGGGCTTTTTTAATTGAACGGTTTGATTATCCATTCATTGACATCAGAAACTCTTCGTTGCTCTTGGTATGCTTAATGCGGTCGAGCAGAAACTCCATGGCTTCCATGGGCGTCATGTCGTTTATGAATTTACGTAAAACCCAAATGCGGTTCATCATGTCTTTGTCGAGCAGCAGGTCTTCGCGGCGGGTACCTGAGGATACGATGTCGATGGAAGGGAATATACGTTTGTTCGACAGTCGGCGGTCGAGTTGAAGTTCCATATTTCCTGTTCCCTTAAACTCCTCAAAGATTACTTCATCCATTTTGGAGCCAGTGTCGATCAGGGCGGTGGCTATGATAGAAAGTGAACCGCCATTTTCGATGTTGCGGGCTGCACCGAAGAACCGTTTGGGTTTGTGCAGGGCGTTGGCGTCCACACCACCCGAAAGGACCTTACCGGAGGCAGGTGCTACGGTGTTGAATGCGCGGGCCAGGCGTGTGATGCTGTCGAGCAGAATGACTACGTCGTGACCGCATTCTACCATACGCTTTGCTTTTTCAAGTACAATACTTGCCACTTTCACATGCCTTTCGGCGGGCTCATCGAAGGTGGAGGAAATCACTTCGGCCTTCACATTCCGGGCCATTTCGGTAACTTCCTCGGGTCGTTCATCAACCAGAAGCACGATCAGATAGGCTTCGGGGTGGTTGGCAGCAATGGCGTTTGCAATATCCTGCAGAAGAATAGTTTTACCGGTTTTGGGCTGTGCCACGATCAGTCCGCGTTGTCCCTTGCCTATGGGCGAAAACATATCAATTACACGGCACGAAAGTGTTTCGCTCGAATGCCCGGTAAGATTAAACTTTTCATCCGGGAACAATGGTGTAAGGAAGTCGAAAGGAACCCTGTCGCGCACCACTGCTGGGTCGCGGCCGTTAATTTTTTCCACTTTAATAAGCGGAAAATACTTTTCATTTTCTTTAGGGGGGCGAATGCCACCACGAACGGTGTCGCCGGTTTTCAAACCAAAAAGTTTAATCTGGCTTTGCGAAACGTAAATGTCGTCGGGGGAATTCAGGTAGTTATAATCCGAGGAGCGCATAAATCCGTAGCCATCGGGCATGATTTCGAGTACCCCTTCGGCAATGATGATGCCATCAAATTCATAAATTGGTTCGCCTGTGCGACGGTCGAAACCTTTTGGTTTAAATTGGTCCTTCTCCTGTGATTGAGTATCGCCGTTTTCAGATTTTTGTTCCTCCTTTGGCGTTTCTTTGGTTTCGGGATTTTTTTTAATAACCTCTGGTGCTTCTGCGCGCTGGTTGCTTTCGTTTATTACCTCACCCTCTTCAATCAGGTTGGTGGGTTCTTTGGTAAGCTCGTCTTCCAGGGGCACTTTTTTGCTTGCTTCCTGATCGCTGGGGCGCTGGTGGCGGTTTGCGTGCACTCCAGCCGGCCGTGGTTCGCGCTGTTGGGAATCGCGCTGTTGGGGATCGCGCTGTTGGGGATCGCGCTGTTGGGGATCGCGCTGCTGGGGATCTCGTTGTTGGGGGTCGCGTGGCTTTTGCTGGTCGCGTTTTTCCCATGGCGGACGCTGCTGGTTGCGCTGATCGGGGCGTTGCTGGTTGTCGCGTTGCTGGTTGTCTCTTTGTTGGTTGTCCCGTGGTCGATTATCGCGGGGTTGATTATCGCGGGGTTGCTGCCGTTGTTCCTGGTTGTCGCGCGGTCCACGTTGTGCCTGGGGTTCCTGTTTTTCGCGGGGTTCCTGTGTTTCGCGTTTTTCTTTGGGCTCCTGTGGTTCACGTTTCCCTTTGGCATCGCGCTTGTTTTTATCGTCGCGCCTTTCGGCCGTTGAGGAACCGGCAGGAATGCGTTTTCGGGGGCGCTGGCCAGCCGCGTCCAGACTATTTTCTGTTTTAAGCGTTTCCGCGGGGGGATTTACCGCCTGGGCATCGAGAATCTGATAAATAAGATCCTGTTTCTTGTAAGACTCAACCCTTTTTATTTTCAACTCCTTGGCAATTTCGCGGAGCTCGGTGAGCAGCTTACTGTTTAATGCAACAATGTCATACATATATTACTGTGATAAAATGATTATTCTTTTATTTTTTTTCTTTCTAAACAAATACGAAAAAAACCGGGGAAATTGCTTTAGCCTGAATGCTGGCAATGCCCATTTTAAGCGCATCAGCCGGGGCTGCAACCTGATATAAACAAAGGCTTATGGTATTATTTAAAAGAAAAATTCAGAAACGAACGAAGGAATTGAAGTGCAAATATAAATATAATTTGAATTACAAAAAAATATTACGTCTTTTAATACAGGTGAGCCTGCTATTAGTTAAAGAGGTATGTTTTTATTGTATGTAACATTTTTATACTTTTGCATAAATCTGAACCCATAAAACCCCAAAACTATGCTTCAGCGCATTCAGTCTGTTTTTCTTACCCTGGTGTTAGTATTTGCTGTGCTTTTTGTGTTTTTGCCGCTTGGAAAGTTCGACCTTGAAGGGCTGAAAATTGCCCTGAAGGTAACAGGCCTCGAAAGCTCAGCCAATATCCCTGCGGAGTTCGGTCAGAGTTGGTATGGTTATGTGCTTTTAATTCTGGTGTTTGGTATTATGGTGCTGACCGTTTTTTCCATTTTTCAGTTTAAGCGCCGGTTGTACCAGATTCAGCTCGGAAAGTTTAATATTTTATTGCACGTTGGACTTGTGGTTACGGCATTCTTTTTTACAGATCAGTGGCAAGACAACCTGCCCAATCTGCCCTTTAGCTATGGGGCCGGAATAGTCCTCCCGTTGGTGGCCATGATACTGATTTTAATGGCTAACCGGGCCATAAAAAAGGATGATGAGCTGGTGCGCTCAGCCGACCGCATCCGCTGATCAGTCCTCCATTCTTTTGATAATATAATCAGAGTTGAAGAGCCCCAGGGCTCCCATGTACTTTAGCTTGAACTTTATAAAGTCGCCAACCTTATACTTTTTCGGGTTGGTGCCCAGGTCAATTACCAAAATGTCTGAGCTGGCCCCGGCAATTTTCAGGTTTTTGTCCTGTGGTATCAGGAAATCGGGCGTTATGTCAAGCAAGCCAATGTCGAGCAAAGCCCTGAAAGAAGTCTTTCCGTAATCTTCACTTTTTATTTCGTAAGTCTCTCCGGAAGGGTTTTCCTGCATCACGCCCTCGGGCACCAGGGGCTTTTCCTGCAACTCTATAATCTCCGCCTTGGTAATAATCACATCGTCCTTCATGCCCTTTATGGTTTTTCCGGTAAACAGGTTGGCGCCAAAAAAGAGGGTTTCGCCAACCCTGAGGTGATTAACCCCGGCAGGAATTTGTTTTTTGAAAAGCAAGGGTATGGTGACCGAAGAGCCACCCGAGATCCATTTTATTTTTTTGTTAAACCTCAGTTCTATGATTTGTTTGTAGAGGCTCAACTGAACCAGCTTGTCGTGCGATGGCATTACGCCGTAAAGGCAGTTGAGGTTGGTGCCCAGGCCGATAATCTCCAGGTTGGGCAGGCGAAATACCTTTTCGTAAAACTCCACAAGGTTTTCACCCAGCACGCCTTCGCGCAAATCGCCCATCTCCACCATGATTATGGCTTTGTGCTGCCTGCCCTGCTTAACGGCTTCTTTCGAAATCAATTCGAGGGTATGGTAGTCGGTATTAAAGCTCACATCAGCATATTTAACCAGGCTGCGAATGCTGCGCCGGGGCGGGGGCTTAATGTAAACCGTTTGAACATCGGGAGCAAGTTGCTTAATGTGTTTTAGATTGCTAATGCGCGAATCGTGCAACTCCTTTACACCCAGATCGATAAGTTCTTTCAGGAAAAGCTTGTTGCCACAGAGCAGTTTCGAAACTATGCCCCATTCAATATTGTTACTTTCCAGCAGGTTTTGCAGGAATTCAAAATTGTGCCGGAGCTTGCTTCGACTTAAACTAATTTCTGCCATTACTTTTTGGGGAATTAGCGCATTAGGCGCATTTCAAGGTATTTGCTGGTAAATCCAAGTTTTTCGTAAAGGAAACGGGCCGGATTTTCGGGCTCCACGTGCAGCTTAATACTTCCTTCGGCCTGGTCGAAGGTTTTTTGCATCAGGGTTTTTCCAAGCCCTTTGCCGCGGTAATCTTTGTGCACTGCAATATAAACCAGGATATTCTCAGGAATATAGCCAGCCATACCGGTTTTGTTTACCACAACGGCTCCGGCCACTTTTTCGTTTTCTTTGGCTACAACAACAAAGCCACCAAATTTGGTTTTTTCGTCCATGGCAAAGTCGATGCAGCGCATAATAGCTCCATGCTCGTCGCCAAACTGATCGAGGTGTTCGAAAAGGAAATCTGCTACTTCTTTTTTCTGAGCATGAGAAATATTATCCTTTGGTGTGTAAATCTGGTAATCCATAATGTGTTTATTTTTTTAGCAAGTTAATAATTAAAAAGGTTAAAAAGGAGATGCTAATGCCAAAAATGTTGGCATCAAGTCCCAGTGGCAGGTCCCAACGGCCAGCTATCAGGGTTATGGTGGTGCCGCCTCCCAGCAACATGGCCCAGAATGCAGCGGCGTTTGATGGGTGTTTCATAAAAAGGGCGCCAATTACAGGCACGAACAATCCAGAGACCATAAAAGCATAACTGTACAGCATCAATTCAAGAACGTTTGGCATTACAGATGCCAGCATCAATGCCAGCACACCGAGCACCAGGGTAAGTGCCTGGGAAATGAGCAAGAATTTTTTCTTTCCGGTAATATTTTTGGTCCACCTGGAGAGAATATCCGTGAGGAAATTTCCTGAAGAAGCCATCAGGCAACTGTCGGCGGTAGACATTATTGCCGAAAAATAAGCAGCCATCATTAGCCCCATTAGGCCAACGGGCAAAACAGTCCTGAGCAACAAGGGCAAACCCATTTCAGCATCAATTTCGCTGGCGGTTGCGTATCCAAGGTATTCAAACAATCCCTGCGAAACAGCCACCCGGGCAAACAAACCCAGCAAAACGCCCATAAAAGCCATAATGGGCCATTCGAAAAGGCCTGCCACAAACCAGGCTTTTTGCGCTTCGCGCTTGTTGCGCGATGCATAAATGCGCTGGTAGAGGGTCATACCCACAAACCAAATCGGAATAATGGTCACCCCCCAGTTGAGCAATTGTTGCCAGCTAATGTTGGCCAGGCTAAAAAATTTGGCTGGCAGCGCAGCACTGATCCCTTCCATGCCACCCAGGCTGAAAAATGCAACCGGGATGCCAATAAAAATGAGCCCGACCATTAAAATAATCCACTGAATGGTGTCGGTGTAAATGACCGCTTTTATGCCACCCATGGCCGTGTAAATGATCACAATAACACCCATGATGATCAGGGCCGTTTGTAAGTCGAGTTGAATAAAAGTGGCTGATGCCAGTTTGGCCCCTGCCAGTATTTGTGAGCTGGTAAAGCCAAGATAGCCGATGGCTGAAATGATACCCGCCATAAGGGCCACCCGCTTGTTGTAAAAACTACCCAAAAATTGCGGAAACGTAAATAAACTTCTTGTTTGCTCCAGTTTTTTTACTCTTGGAATGAGCAAAACAGCGCTAAGCCAGGCACCAAGCAAACCGGTAAATAGCATCCATGAGCCCGCAATGCCCATAATAAACCCAAGACCTCCAAGTCCAATGGAAAATCCCCCGCCCACATCGGTGGCTACCACCGACAGCCCTATATGCCAGCTTCCAATTTTTCGGCCACCCACATAATAGTCTTCAATGCCCTTATTTAGCAGGAGAAAACGTACTCCTATCCCGATTACTGCAAACATGTAAACGGAAAAAATGAGCAGGTCAATAAAATGCATTAGATTTTTTTACAGACATTTAGATTTGCAAAGATAATAATATATACTAAAAAATCAAATTACATGTATTAGTAAGCTGAAAAACAGTTAATTATAAAAGGATATGATTAAATAATAAAACAAAAAGGAAAAAGGTTTATTTGGTTTACTTTTGTAGAAAAGAAGTCATTTTGATCTTTCCATGGGGCAATACGAGGCGCTTTAACTCCTGGGCCGACCAATGCAAGCAGCTTTATGGAAGCCGCGTGCAGCGCGTTTCGGTCAATGCCGGTTTTACTTGCCCCAATCGCGATGGTACGGTAGGAACCGGAGGATGCACTTTTTGCAACAACGAAGGTTTTAGCCCCTCTTATTGCCATCCAGGTACACCCATTTTGCAACAACTCGATCAGGGTATTTCTTTTTTGAGGAAGCGCTATAAAAACCCCGAAATTTTTGTGGCCTATTTCCAGGCCTATACCAACACCCATGGTTCGCTTGAGCACCTTAAAGCAATTTATGGGCAGGCCTTGTCGCATCCAGAAATTCGCGGACTGGCCATTGGCACGCGCCCGGATTGTGTGGATGAAGAAAAACTGGATTATTTCGCCAGCCTCGACAGGGATTATTTTATTACGGTGGAATACGGGCTGGAATCGTGTTACAATAAAACCCTCCTCAGGGTAAATCGCGGCCATACCTTCGAGCAGAGTGTAAAGGCCATTGAGTTGACTGCCTCGCGGGGGCTGCATACCGGGGTGCATATCATTTTTGGCCTGCCGGGCGAAGACCGCATTCAAATGCTCGATCAGGCCGCAATGCTTTCGAATTTACCAATCAACACCATTAAGTTTCATCAGTTGCAAATCGTAAAAGGGACGCCTATGGCTCTCGAATATGCAAAGAATCCGGAGCATTTTCATCTTTTTACCCTTGAGGAATACGTGGATTTTATCGTTTCTTTTGCGGAAAGGCTGAGGCCCGGCATTAGCATTGAGCGATTTTCGGGTGAAGTTCCGCCGGCCTTCAATGCCGGAAAAAACTGGGGAGGTATTCGCAGCGACCAGGTGATTCATCTTATTGAAAAAAAGATGCTTGAGCTAAACACCTGGCAGGGGCGTCTTTGGGGCTATTGAACAGTTGCTGTTGTTTTTTTGTTGCATAATTGTTTGAAGTTTAAACTCCAACATATTTCGGTTTTTGAAACCTGAAAGCGAGGCTGACTCAAAAGTTTGTTGTCATTTATCGGCCACTAAAATTCATTTGTTCACAAAGGGTTCTAAAAGAGATAATTAATTTGTGAATCTTTAGCGCCTTTGTAGTCGATAAAGAATTTTGAATTCGCTTCGTTCATTTTCTAAACGCACATTCCATGGATAATAACAACAATGGATTCGTATCGCGCTTTCTGGGAGGGATTGAGCGCGTTGGAAACAAATTGCCTCACCCTGGAGCATTGTTTGCATTTTTTGCTGTTGGCATAGTCATTTTGAGTGGCATCACCTCGCTGTTTACCATTTCGGCATTACACCCTGGTACGGGGCAAATTATAGAGCCAGTTAATCTTATGAGCCAGGAAGGTCTGCACCTGATCATGACCCATATGGTCACCAACTTTACTTCTTTTGCCCCACTGGGCACTGTACTGGTAGCCATGCTTGGCATTGGCATCACCGAAGCCAGCGGCCTTATGTCCACAGGATTGCGCCTGCTGGTTATTTCTGCACCCAAACGCTTGCTAACCTTTGCCATTGTTTTTGCTGGTATCCTTTCCAACACTGCCAGCGAAGTGGGCTATGTGGTGCTGGTTCCCCTTGGTGGGATGATTTTTCTGGCCGTGGGGCGTAACCCTATAGCCGGCATTGCGGCTGCCTTTGCAGGGGTATCGGGTGGTTATTCGGCCAACCTGCTGCTCGGAACTATAGACCCGTTGCTTGCCGGCCTTTCGGAAGAAGCAGCCCATATTATCGACAAAGCTTATACGGTTAACCCTGCAGCAAACTACTACTTTATGTTTGTGTCAACCTTTTTTATTGCCATAATGGGTACTTGGGTAACCGAAAAAATTGTGGTACCCCGCCTGGGTAAATATACCGGCGATGCCAAACCCGAGGAAATCAAAAAACTGGACGCCATGGAAAAGCGGGGTCTTAAGTTTGCTTTCTGGGCCTTCGTGGTGGTAGTGGTTCTGCTCTTTTGGAGCGTGGCACCGGTTGAAGCCGGTTTCTGGAAAAACATTCCCCTTTCGGGATTCATGCGCGACCCCGAAACGGGCGGCTTGCTGCGCTCGCCTTTCATGAGCGGCATTGTGGCCATTATCTTTCTTACGGCAGCCGTGATGGGCATAGCCTATGGCATAGGAGCCAAAACCCTGCAAAGCAACTACGACGTAATCAATGGCATGGGAAAATCCATGGCTACCTTGGGCACCTATATTGTGCTGGTATTTTTTGCGGCCCAGTTTGTAGCATATTTTAACTGGACCAACCTGGGGTTAATATTTGCCATTAAGGGCGCCAATGTGATAAGCTCGCTGGGACTTGGCCGCATACCCCTTATGATTGCCCTGGTGCTCATTGCCGCCTTTATCAACCTGGTGGTTGGAAGTGCCAGCGCAAAATGGGCTATTCTGGCACCCGTATTTATCCCAATGTTTATGTTGCTCGGCTATTCGCCCGAATTTACTCAGTTGGCCTACCGTGTGGGCGACAGCGTTACCAACGTAATCGCACCCATGATGTCGTACTTTGCCATGATCGTGGCATTTATTGAGCGCTACGACAAGAAAGCAGGCATCGGTACCATTGTGGCCACTATGCTGCCTTATACCCTGATCTTCCTTGCCGGTTGGATCATTATGCTTATAATCTGGATTACCGCCGGCCTGCCTATTGGTCCTGGTGCACCCTTATTCTACGAACTCCCGGCTTAATTACCGGAGCTTCCTTTTCTTTTTTCGCTAATGGACGATCTTGCCTTTCTGGTTGGTCTGTATTTTACTTTTGCTGGAAAAAAATTATTATTTATTTAATTAGTTAATTTATTTTCCTATATTTATTCCCGAAATACTGTTTTGCCTTTATGTATATGTATTTCAGCATATTTTTTGATCATTTAAAGGTCAAAAATTTTCCATTAAACTATATCCTGCGGGAAAAACTAATAAGATATAATGAAGGTTTGTGTTTTTTGTTCATCGAGCGATTATATTGAGCAGCAGTATTTTGACGAGGCTCGCGCCTTTGGCAACCTGATTGCCAACAATAACTACGATTTGATATACGGGGGCACAACGGTTGGGTTGATGGGTGAAATTGCACGTTCAGTAAAAGAAGGCAATGGGCAAATTACCGGCGTTATTCCGGATTTGATTCATAAAAGGGGTATTGCCTTTGAAGGTGTCGACAACCTGATCGTTACCCGCGATCTGCGCGAGCGTAAAGCCACCATGGAGACCCTTTCAGATGCTTTTGTGGCCCTGCCGGGGGGCTTTGGCACCATCGAAGAATTGCTCGAAATAATCACGCTTAAGCAACTACAGGTGCACCAAAAACCCATTGTGCTGATCAATACCAACGGCTTCTTCAACTCACTGAACGCTTTCTTCGACCAGGTGTATTACGAGCGGTTTGCTTCAGAGCGCTTTCGCGGAATGTATTATTTTGCCAAAGACTCTTGGGATGCCATTACCTATCTGAAAAATTACCGCCCTGGTTTTGCTGGCGATAAATGGTCGGAATAGTAAGAAATAATCTGCAAGGCGAAGTAAACATACTGAAAAAATATCTATATTTGTATAGGAATCCGCCAATGCCGGCCATGGTTTATGCCGGAAGTCAGCAAGGGCATCAAGCAGTGGCGCCATGGATTACTCCAGAAATAAAATCTTGGTTCCTGTCGATTTCGGCGAAAATTCAGACCGTATCATTGAGCAGTCATATTCGGTGGCCCAGGTTTTCGATGCTGAGATCCTGCTGCTACATGTTATTGAAGACCAGGCCGGTGTGAGCAAGTTCATTTCGCCCGAAGAATACCTCAACCGTTTGATGGGCCATGCCAAAAAGCAGTTCGATTATATTGAGAATTTTGTTGAAAGCTCAGTTGCTGAGGCCCGGGTGCCGGTTTCCTACATTATTAAAAAAGGAAAAGTTTACGAACAGATTATCGAAACCGCCCTCGATCAGGACGTTATTCTTATTGTGATGGGATGCGATGCGGGCGAGTCGAAGCGCAGCAGGCTGTTTCTGGGGAGTAACACCTTCAACGTTGTACGCGGAGCTCACTGTCCGGTCATTACCCTGAAGGGCAACAAGGTTTTTCCTGCTTTCAAAAATATCCTTGTGCCGCTCGATTTTACCGGACAAACCAAGAAGCAAGTGCAGAAAGCCATTGATTTTGGAAAGTTTTTAGGTGCAACCATTCACCTTATTTCGGTTACTCCTGACAACCACAAGATTAAAAAACTCATGAAGAATGTGCAAATCAACCAGGTGCGCAACGCCATAGCGCGTCGCGGAATTAATTGCACCACCGAGATCATCAACGACAATAATACAAGCATCGCTGAAAGCATCTGTAAGAGAGCTGCTGGCAAGGAAGCTGATATGATAATAATCATGACTCAGCAAAAGAAAAATTTTGCCCGTTTCTTTGTGGGGTCCATTGCGCAGGAGATTATTTTCATGGCCTGTGTACCGGTATTAAGCATCACGCCCCGGGCTGAGTTCAGGCCGCAAGTGGTCACTTCTTTTATTGATCCGCTGGGGTTAATGAATCCCAAACCAAAAAATGAATAGGAGGGGTTCTGGCAGGGATTTTAAATTTGCATCAGAATAAATTTCTCATTTTTTCTTACATTTACTCGCCTTTTAATCCTAAAACTCTTTTGGATGGCTAAACTGTTGCGTGAAAATATTTTGGTGCCTACCGACTTAACTGATGTGGCAAACTTCTCGATGGATCATGCCACTGAAATTGCCAAAATTTTCAACCATAAAATTGTGCTGCTGCACGTGGTTGGGAAAAAAGTGCTGGGCACACCCAGGGAGAAAGAAATAGAAAAAAAGCTTAAGGAGGCGATGGCGCAGATAAAAAGCCGGGCAAAACTTAAGGTCTCTTACCTGATTGAAGAGGGAACTATTTTCACTACCATAAGCAAGGTGGCCGACCGCATCCGTGCCGAGTTTATTGTAATGGGTATTCATGGCAAGAAAGGCGTGCAGCATATTATGGGCAGTTATGCCTACAAGGTGGTTTGCAGTGTGAATGTGCCCGTTATGGTGGTTAAACATTTGCACCACCATGTGGGATATAAAAATATTGCTCTTCCCATTGACTTTTCGCAGGAGAGCACGCAGAAGATCATAAAAGCCGCGAAGTTTTCCAATTATTTCGGGGCAAACATCAGGGTCTTTGGATTCTTGGGTACCCGCAACAAGGCCACGATCTTTAAAAAAGAAGCGCTGCTTAAAAAGGTGAAAGATACCTTTGGCGACCTGGGGCTCGATGTTACTACCGACCTTTGTATTGATCCAAACATCGACTGGCCAGAAGCCCTAATGACCTTTGCCGATAAAATTGAAGCCGACCTCATCCTTATTGTGGCCGAGAAAGGCAGTAGCATTCCGGATATTTTTTCTCAGAACTCCACTGAAAGAATCATTGACAAGGCCGATGTTCCCATACTTACGGTGGTACCCACCCAGGAGGATGGCGACAGCAGCCTGGAAAAAAGTCTGGTAGTGCGCTCTTTTATTGATCCAATGGGACTTACCGGAAAAGTTTAACTGTCCGTAGACTCCTTTTGTGCGTCGAAAATCAGTTTAAATCCAATTTGCCTCAGGCAATCCCAGTAGCCGGGAAACGACTTGTTCACCACTTCGGGGTCGTAAATGCCCACCTGTCCCAGTTTTAGTGCCAGGGGAGCACATGCCATGGCCATGCGATGGTCGTTGTAAGTCTTGAAGTTAACCTGCCTTTGTAATTGGGGCCAGGCAGTCTTTCGCAACTGCCAGATTCCTTCTTCTCGTGCAGCCAGCGAGAAGCCCAATTTAACCAGTTCGCCCTGCAAAGCCTTAATGCGGTCGGTTTCCTTTAGTGGCAGGGTTTCCAGGCCCCTGAAAACGGCCTGAATGTCGTTGCCGGCAAATGCCATGGCCATGGCCTGGGCAAGGTCGGGGTTCTCAATAAAACTGAATGATACAAACTCCGGATGCCCTTTCGTCTTTTCGGCATAAGCCCCTTCCTGAGTAAATCGTGTGGTAATGCCAAGATGCCCGAACCATTGCCACAGTATCTCATCGCCCTGCAAACTTTTCGCCGAAAGGCCCGGAAAAAATAAACTGCCCTTTTCGGAGAGCAACAAAAGTTCGTAAAAGTAGGATGCACCTGACCAGTCGCGTTCAATGGTGATTTCGTGGGCTTGATACTTTCCGGGTAAAATTTTGATGACATTGCGTTCCCAGCGAGCCTCAATGCCAAAATTGCTCATGAGGCCCAGGGTCATTTTTATGTATTCGGAAGAAACAGGAATCCCGCTGAGGGTAATTTCCAGGCCTTCCTCGAGAGAGGGTGCAATAAGCAACAAACTGCTGATAAACTGACTGCTTATGCCAGCATCGATTTGAATCTTTCCGCCCCTGAGCTTTTGACCTTTAATTTTCAGCGGTGGAAAACCAGTTTTTTCGGAATATGAAATGTTAGCGCCCAATTGCTGAAGGGCATTTACCAATGGGGCAATAGGTCTTTGCTTCATGCGCTCCGAACCGGTAAGATAAAAAGTACCCGGCCGCGTG
This sequence comes from Bacteroidales bacterium, assembly GCA_019429365.1. Classification (GTDB taxonomy): domain Bacteria; phylum Bacteroidota; class Bacteroidia; order Bacteroidales; family UBA7960; genus UBA7960. The sequence goes on from JAHYJD010000004.1 coordinate 50,360, forward strand.
GCAAGATACGAAGTAAGAAAACGCATGGCCGTGCCGGTATGTCCTGCATCGATATCGTGCGTTACCCCCTCGGAATCCAGGGCGGTTACAAGTGTTTTGGTGTCTTCGGCCTCGGAAAGGTTGTGTATAGGGAAATCGTTCTGGCACAAAGCCCTGATTATCAGCACCCTGTTTGAAATGCTCTTTGAGGCAGGCAACTGTATGGTTCCATTTATGATACCATCTGCCGGTGCACTAACCAGCAACAAATTTTCCATGACAATGGCTTAATTGTTTTTTAAAATTTCTTTTAGCTCATGTAAAGCGCTCAGAATGTCGTCGGTTTTGCATTCCACATCTGTGACTGCCAGTCCGGGCCGGCGAAGCAAGCTGAAGCCTGTTATGCCTCCCACGCTTTTTTTGTCGTGCTGGATAAGGTCGGTTATTGCGCTGATGCAGTTGCTGGAAAGATCGTATAGCACGGCAAAGTCAATGAGCCCGGAAAGAATTTCTTCGGTTTCTTCGTTGCTCAGGAAGTTCATTTTTTCTGACAACATTGTTTCTGCCATCATACCCAGTATCACCGATTCGCCATGCAAAAGGGGGTTTTCGTCGTGTAGCAGCGAGTAGCTTTCCAAAGCATGGCCAATTGTGTGGCCGAAGTTCAGCGCTTTGCGGATGTTTTTTTCCAGGGGGTCGCGCTGCACGATATCCGATTTTATCTCTACAGAAATTCTGATCTGTTCGGTGGTAACTTCTTCAGGACCGGCCTGTGCCAGTTCCTCAAAGAACGAATACTCAGAAATCAGCCCGTGCTTAAGCATTTCGGCAAACCCGTTGTTTAATTCTCTTTCGGGCAGGGTGCGCAGAAATTTGGGGTCGATAAAAACGGCCATGGGCTGGTTGAAGGTTCCGAGGATATTTTTTAAGCCCTTCAGGTCGATACCTGTTTTTCCGCCAATGCTTGCATCGGCCATAGCCATAAGGCTGGTGGGCATATGAATGAACCGTATGCCTCTTTTGAATACAGAGGCTGCAAAACCGCCAAGGTCGCAAACAACCCCTCCGCCAAGGTTAATAAGCACCGAATTGCGTTCGGCCAGTTTGTCGGTCAGTATTTCCCAAACCGAATGACAGGTTTCGAGGGTTTTGTGCTTTTCGCCGGCCGGCACTTCAATAATTTTCAGAGGAAAGTCCTCGTGAAGTTTTTTGCGCAGCAGCGGCAGGCAATGCTTATGGGTGTTCTCGTCGGTAAGCACAAAGAGGGTTTCGCCTGATCTTACATGAAAATCGAGGAAACGGCCAAAATGCGCATAATCGTCGTCCTCAAAAAATACCGGATGGTTAAGCACGCGGTTTTCCTGACTCATGGCAAGCTGTTTTTTTTCTGACAAATTTATTTAAACTACAGAATTTCTTACAATTTACGCAATTCTTTTCATACACTTTGTATTTGAATAAACTTCCAAGCAGGGAATTCGTTAATTTTGACACAAAATTTTCTTTCTCATGCTCTCCTTTGATAATACACAAGTGGCTTTTCATGACAAAAGCAACAGTGAACTGAAAAAAGCCTGGTGGCTTTTTCGTATGATTGGCAATCCTACCCTGGTGAAAGCTGGGGCTGGTCTAACCCGATTTGCGCTTTCTGCCAGGCTGCCCGTTTCCTGGGCGCTAAAACCTACAGTTTTCAGTCATTTCTGCGGGGGCGAAACGATCGACTCATGCGATCCTACCATTGCCCGCCTGGGCCGCTCCAACATCAAAACCATTCTCGACTATTCGGCCGAAGGCAAAGAAACCGACAAAGATTTCGATTATACCCGCGACCAGATTCTGGCCACCATGGAAAAGGCAAGAAACAATCCCGATATTCCCTACGCGGTTTTCAAACCCACGGGGGTAGCGCGTTTTGGTTTGCTTGAAAAGGTGCAGGCAAGAGAACCCCTCAGCATAGAAGAACAGCAGGAGTTTGAAAGGGTAAAGGGTCGCTACCTGACCATTTGTCAGCGAGCAAAAGAATTGGAAATTCCCGTTATGGTGGATGCCGAAGAAACCTGGATTCAGTCTATTGTTGATGAAATGGTTGAGGAAATGATGATTCGCTTCAACCGCGAAAAGCCTTTGGTTTATACCACCCTGCAAATGTACCGGCACGACCGCATTGGATATCTCCAAAGCCTGGTGGAGCGCATGCGCGAAAAGGGGGTGTATACCGGCGTGAAACTGGTAAGGGGCGCCTATATGGAAAAGGAGAGGGAGCGGGCTGCAGAAAGAGGGTATCCCTCGCCCATTTATGACGATAAACCGGGCACCGACAAAGGTTATGACGATGCGGTGGCCTTTTGTATTGATAACATTAAGGATGTGGCGGTTTGCGTGGGCACCCACAACGAACTGAGCTGCAAAAGAGGGGCGGAAAAAATGATCAGCCTGGGCATTGCCAGAAATCATGCGCATGTTTCCTTCTCACAGTTGTTGGGCATGAGCGACCACATTAGCTATAACATGGCTGCCGGGGGCTTCAATGTGACCAAGTATGTGCCTTACGGACCGGTAAAAACGGTGGTGCCTTACCTTATCAGACGTGCTGAAGAAAATACCTCTGTGGCCGGACAAACCTCGCGCGAACTGTTTCTGCTGAATACCGAATTGAAAAGGCGCAAACAAAAAAGAATTGATGGTTAATGAATGATGATTTATGAATCGCGGCCTTGATTCATTTATTGCAGCATTTTTCAAAATCATTTACCGAAAAGCTTAAACCGTGAGCTCAGCGAAGCTGACCCCAAATCAATAATCCCTGGATCGTTGACGAACAGCTTCGAATGTCACAATAGCCATGGAAGCTGAAACATTCAGGGAGTCGATAATGCCTTTCATTGGAATTTTGATCACTTGCTCTGCTTTTTCAAACCAAACAGGGCTCAGACCCTGGTCTTCGGCTCCAAATGCAATGGCTGATGCCTTTCGGAAATCAGCATCAAAATAAAAATGCGGAGTCTGTGGTGCCGCAGCAAAAACCTGGATGCTGTTCTTTTTGCACCAATTCAGTGCTTCCTGGCTGGTGCACATTATAACTTTTTGGCTGAAGACGCAGCCCAGGCTGGCCCTGATGGCGTTGGGGTTGTAAAGATCGGTTCTGGCATTGCAAAGCAATACCGCATCGGCAGCCGCTGCATCGGTGGTTCGCAATATGGCCCCCATGTTGCCAGGCTTTTCCACACCCTCAAGCATAATAATTAATGAATTTGGATTGGGATTGAAATCGTCCAGGCTCAGGTGCCTGCTTTTCCCAATCAGAAGGATTCCCTCGGCATTTTCGCGGTAAGCCATTTTGTTGTAAACGGCAGCAGATACTTCTGCCAGTTTTTGGTCGTGAAAGGTTTCCACCGGAATGGGATAAACCGGGTCGGGTTTATAGATTTCGCCACACCATATCAATTTCTCTGCCTCAAAGCCATAGCGCAAAGCCAGTGAAACTTCGCGCCGACCCTCAGCCACAAACATACCGCTCGATTTTCTTTCCGAGGCTTTTTGCTGAAGCTTTACAATGCTTTTTATCAGCGGGTTTTGAAGGCTTGTAATCAATGTGGTCATGATTTTTTTCGCTTAGCTAAGAAACGGATTTTTTTTGAAATATTTGGCCGCTGAAGGAAAAGGCTATGGCTGCAAAAAGGTAGGTCAGCGCGGCTATTATAATTACAGTTTGGAATCCACTTTCAACGGCAATAAGAGTGGCCAATGAGGTGCTGATAACCGACAGGCAGCCGTTTATTCCCCATGCCCAGGGAACTTGCTCCGGGTTATGCTTGTCGAGAAAACGAATCCCCAGTGGGAAAAGCATTCCCATAACAAAAGCAGGAATGCCGATGGCCAACAGGCTTATGGTAATCTTAAATACATGGCCAAGCGCAATGCTGGCTTGAAGCAAGGGCGTCAGCACAAAGGCAAAAAGCAGCAACAGGCCCGCCACCAACATGGCAATACTTCTGATTCGTCTGGCACTTGCATTCATTTTCTGCGAAAGCCTGCTGCCCAGCCCACTGAAAAGCATCATGATGCTAATGACAGCTGCGACCGCAAAAACCGGTTGCCCTAAATACAACACAAAGCGTTGAATAAGAATAATTTCTGCAAACATATAGCCTAAACCCAGGGCTCCGAAATACAACAATGTGGCTGATTTTTTATGCTGGCTCTTTTTCAGGGCAAACAATGGGGATACAATCAGTATCAGCGCCAGTATTGTACTTTGGATCAGGGTTATGATCAGGGTCAGATATCCCAGCTCCAGAAAGGGCATTTGTTCTTCCCCGAAGATTTCTGACAGATGCCGGAGGCTTCCAAGCCTCAGAAACTGCGAAAAATATGGTTTGTTGTCGGTAGAGGGAGCTATTGCAAATCCGTAATCTTCAAGGGCGAGAGGGTCACGGGCCATTATCCGGTCGAGGTGTTCAAAATACTGGGTGTCGCCGGTCATGTTAAACTGCTGTCGGTCCTTTGGGTCAAGCCCAGGGAGCAACAAAGGGTCGAAAAACATTTCGTTGCAGTATTGCCTGATTGCAATCAGGTCATTCTCAGAAAGGGGTTCTTTTTTTAAGATGAAAGTGACGGTTCCCCATGAGCGTATGGCTGCCAGGTGCTGCATGGGGTCCTCAATGCCGCTAATGAGCGCGGCTTCGACCAGGGTGGCCGGAATCTTCAGGCTGGTTCGCGGAGGATAGTCAAGCCAGGTAGATACGGCAATCATGCCTCCCGGATTAAGCTTTTGCAGCATGAGCTGAAACCCCTCCAGGGTGTAGCTGTATTCTTCGCGCAAAGCATTCAGGCCCGAAGTGCCTCCAAAGCCTTCGAGCAAAGGCAGAACGATCAGGTCATAGTGTCTGGTGCTATGTCTGGCCAGGAAGTTTCTGGCCTGCAGCGTGTGTGCTTTTACACCCGGTGCCTGAAACAGGCCCCCTGAGGCTTGCAACAGGTCGTTTTTCATCAGACCGACAACTGCACGGTTCTCAATCACGGCGTCGATCTTTTCGACTCCGTTTGACAAGGCATGAGAAACCGCCACCCCGGTGCCGGCATTTATGCATAGCACGTTTTGCGGGTCTGAAATCACATAAGGGAGCTGCTGTGTGGTGAAGTTCAGGATGTGTTCATTTGGATTGGCTGAAGGTGGAAGAATGTGCCCATAAAAGTCACCATTTACAAAAACGGCTTTGCCTCCTGGTATTTCTTTGGTGTAGGAAAAACTTACCGCCGGGGCAAACCGCTGGGCAGATGAGTGCACCACCTGAACCAGTCCGTAAACCGAAGGGGTGGTATGCGTGATTTTAGCTTCGGGCAAGTGAAGCGTCTTTTCCAGTGCCTTGTATTCTGATAATTGAAGTTGCTGGTTGGTTGAAAACAGAACGAGCGCAAGCAGCAAGCCCGCTGCACCCACCGGAGCATTCCATTTAATGCTGCGGTGATCGCTCAGAAGCAGGCCCGAAACGATGGGAAGCAGGCCAATGATCAACGGCACCCTGAGTGGGAAAAAGACCGCCATAAGCCAAAGCGCAAGCAATCCGCCTGCTCCCGAACCAATTAAGTTGGAGAAATACAAAGACCCTATTTCACTGCTTTGCCTGATGAAAATTATGCCAATGGCCAGGGCACCGAAAAAAAATGGCAAAAAGAAAATCAGGTAGTTCATTAGCAGGGCAAGCCAGCCACCTCCCCCTGAAAAAAGCAGGAAAACGTCGAATTGTAAAAAACCGGTGCGGCTCAAGGGAAAAACCACCATCATGAGCACCCCGCTTAGCATCATTAATAAAGGAACCAGCACGTGAGCATGTTTCAGGATTTTCTTTCTTGCCAGCGCAAGGAGGGTGCCGCTGGCGCCAAATCCCAGCATGGCAATGGAAATGATCATATAGGCAAAATGATGCCACTGCACCACCGAGATTAGCTGCATCAGCGAAAGCTGAAAGGCAATGATGGCCGCTGAATGCAATCCAAGGCTGATCAGCAGGCGGTTGCTGACATTTTCGGGAATTTTTCCAACAGCCATCTTACTCGCTCCTTCTGAAAGGTACAAAACGCACCGGCATAAGGCTGCGGGTAGTATAGCGGCGGCTGCGCTTTTCTACCAGCATAAGCTGCTGAGTGAGGTAAGGTGACCCGACCGGAATGATCATTTTTCCGCCCTCTTTCAGTTGTTCGATCAATGGTGGGGGTATGGTGCCGGCTGCGGCGGTTACCACAATGGCATCAAAAGGCCCGGCTTCTTCCCAGCCGTGGTAGCCGTCGGCGATTTTAACGCTGACGTTGTCATACAACTCATTGAGCAGGCGACTGGCAGAGCGCCCAAGCTCCGGAACAATTTCGATGGTGTATACTTTATCCACAATTTCGGCCAGAATAGCAGCCTGGTAGCCCGACCCGGTGCCGATCTCCAGCACCTTATAATGGGGTTTGGGGTCGATCATCTGTGTCATATAGGCCACAATATAAGGCTGCGAAATGGTTTGTCCGTAGCCGATGGGCAATGGCCTGTCGGCATATGCAAAGCGCTGCTGATCGGCGGGCACAAAACGGTGGCGGGGAACCCGCTCCATGGCCTCCAGGGTGGGGGCATGATCAATGCCCCGGGCACGAATCTGTACATCAACCATCTGCTTTCGGCTGGCTGTATAAGGATCACTTCCGGGTTGAAAGGCAAGAATTAAAATGATACCGCCAAGGGCAAAAAGAAAAAGGAGTTTTCTGCTCATAATGGTTACCCTTAATGATGCATAAACCACAAATATAATGAATCGGGAGGGCTTTTGCAATTTGCAGATGCTTTCAATTGGCAGCGAATCAGAAAATGAAAGTATTCCGAAACAAAGAAAAACCTTTTGAAAATTGCCAAAATAATCGGAAGTTTGAAATTTGTAATTATCTTGCTTAAAATTTGTGAACATTAATTTTTTTATATTTTTTGCATCAATTTATTAATGAAATGAAAATGAAAGATCATAAAAAAACCATTCTTTTTTCTCTATTCTTAATTATCTCGCTCTCAGGTTTTTCGCAGCAGTCGGAACGGGCCTTGAAATTACTCGAGAATTTGCAGCGGTTTGAAGTTGATTATCCGCAGCAGAAAGTTTTCTTACATCTTGACAGGGAAGAATATCTGGCAGGTGAAAATATTTGGTATAAAGTATACCTGGTGAATGCAACAGATCATAACCCCGATACCTTAAGCACCAGTGTGAATGTAGAGCTGTTTAATGTTGATGGTCAAGCTGTTGCTTTGCAGCTGGTAAGGATGCAGAATGGAATAGGTTACGGGCAGATTACCCTCCCTGATTCTCTGCCGGAGGGAAATTATAAAATCAGGTCTTACACCAATTGGATGCTCAATTTTTCTGAACAACTTTTTTTTGAAAGGGATATTTTTGTCCATAATCCTATCGAGGAAAATTTTATTAGACGGGCTGACATCAGGCGTAACAGAAATTTTAATCGTGACCTTGAATTGAAGGGGAAGGAAATTCAGTTTGGCATTTTTCCTGAAGGCGGACAGTTGGTTGGAGGGCTTGAAAGCCGGGTGGCCATTTTTGTTGCCGACGGATTAGGAACCCCTTTTAAAGCAAATGGAAAGATTGTGAATAATGCAGGGGAGCCACTTGCTGATTTCGAGGTAGATGAGTTTGGGATGGGTTTGTTCTTACTCACACCTCAGTTTGGGCAGACTTATTTTGCGGAACTAATTGTTCAGGGGCAAAGCACCAAAAGATTTTCCTTGCCAGAGGTGTTGCAACAAGCTTATAACCTTAGGGTTAATGTCAATGAGGATGATGTTATGGTGTTGGTTCGGGCCGGTTTCGATCCTGCAGAATTTAATTTGCCATCTGAAATTATGGTGGTTGCGCAGTCCGGTGGCAAGGCCTACTTTTTTGAAGAAGGCAGGTTGGAGAACAGGTCCTTTTCAAATAGAATTTCCAAAAGATTGCTGCCTACAGGTGTTACCCAAGTTACGATTTTTGATGGCAATGGCATTCCTGTTGCCGAACGACTTGTTTTCGTAAACCATCACGATCATTTCCAACCGGAACTTGATGTTAGCACTATAAGACTTGGGAATGAAAGCGGTTTTAAGGTTGATTTTGATTTAAAATTTTTTGCAGCAAACGATGATTGGGCTCATCTTTCATTAGCCGTAGAGGGTGCTGATCAGGAATTCAAATCTCCATCTCCAAGTATCTTTTCCGAATTTTTGCTGGCAAGCGACATTTCTTTAGGATTTCCAGGGATTAATTTATTTTATAATGACACTTTTGATAATGAAAAGTTGATTGACCTCTTGCTGTTAACACGTGGATGGAGGAGATTTCAGTGGAAAGATATTATTAGCGGGAATTTTCCTGAATTGAAGTTCAATAATCCACAAGGACTGGTGCTGTCAGGCCAATTATCGGCAGTAGCAGTCGACAGAACGGTGTCGAATGTTTTGTTGGAAGTTTCCATAAATCAGGAAAGCCGCGATGTTTATTCAGTTCGGACAAACGAGCGTGGTCTTTTCCGGATTGAGGGTCTTGACTACAATGGCAACTACAGGGCAGAGTTTACCCTTCCCAATGAGAGCAGGCCGCGCGGATTTCGGCTAAGGCTGGATGGGTCTGAGTCTTCTCCAAGAGATTTCACCCTGAATGCGGCAACTCGGCCCCATTTAGTTGTTAATCGTGGTTCTAACTGGCAAAGAGTTTCCAATCCCAGTGCTTTTGCTACCAATGTCAGGGCAGTTGAAATTGCTCAGCGCTCTGAAAGCATCTACGGAACACCAGATCAGACCATATATATGGATGAAGTTCCGGTAAACTACACCAACCTTGGTGAGGTATTCCGGGGTAGGGCCACAGGTGTGATTTTTGAGCGCGGTCAGCTTAGAATCAGGGGAGAGGGGAGCGTTGGGTCGAGCAATGAGCCGCTGTTTATGATGGATGGGGTGGTTGTCAATAGCGATGTTCTGCTCAATACCCGCCCGGATGAAGTGGACCGGATCGAAATATTGAAAGGCCCAAGTACGGCAATTTTCGGATCACGCGGAGCAAATGGGGTAATCGTTGTTTACTCAAAAAGAGGAGGAACCCAGTCGCCCGTTTTCCAGTATAACTTAATGGGCTTTTCAACACCAAGAGAATTTTTTAATTCAAGAATTCATTTGGATTACAAAAGGAAACATGGAGTTGGTCATACCGTTTTTTGGGAACCGGGGGTTTTCCCTGACGAGACAGGCCGGTTCAGTATTGCTTTTCCTCAAAGGGAGCAGTGGCAATTCCTGAGAATCATTTTGCAAGGAATTCATAGCAGCGGAAAATTGATTTTTGTTGAGCAAGAAATTAATTAAGGCATTCTTTTTTGAACTGTTCAAATTTTTTTGTTCGTTTTTTTGAAGTTACTTTTTTACCCGATTGCTATTGAACCAGCCACCTTGAATTAGGGTTATATTATCAGAGGTATTGGTTTTTCTCTGAATCAATAACTAATGGAAAAAACGTTGACTAAAAGTTCTGATATTTTCCTGGCATTTAATTAAGCGTTATATCAAACAAAAAAGGAGAAACAAAATGCGCCATACAATACATCTGGTAATTTCCCTTATATTTTTTGGGCTATTATCAACCCCAGGAACAATGGGGTCCTCCGCTGGAGAAATAGGCTCTGTTGAAGTACAAACCCCTTATCAAAAGCTGGTAGAATTTTCCCGTACCTTTCCACAGCAAAAGGTTTACTTGCACACGGATAAAAGTGATTATCTGGCAGGAGAGGTTATTTGGCTGAAATCCTACCTCGTTTCAGCCCACTCACATAAGCCAGATACTTCAAGCACCAACCTGTTTGTGGAACTAATTGATTCGCGCAATGAATTGATCGATTTCCTGGTTTTGCGGCTTGATGGTGGGCTTTCTGATGGGTATTTTAAACTGCCTGACTCCATTCAGGGTGGAAACTATCAAATTAAAGCGTATACCAACTGGATGAATAACTTTCACGAAGATTTTTTCTTCAGAAAGGATGTTTATGTCCATAATATTGATGAGAAAAATTATGTTACCAGGGCAGAAATTCGCCGAAATACCCGCTTTAATAATGCCCTGAATGAAAAGCAGGAAAACTTGCAATTTGCTATTTTCCCAGAAGGAGGGAATTTGGTGGCCGGATTGGAAAACCGGGTGGCATTCAAAGCAGCAAACGCATTAGGTCAAGGGCAGCAGGCCAGTGGAGTGGTTTTGGACAGTCAGGGGAATGAGCTTGCCTCCTTCACTACTTTTCATGATGGCATGGGGGTCTTCGCTTTTTCACCCGGGCCAAATGAAAAATATACCGCCCAGGTTGTATTCCAGGATGGACAAAAGCTATCCACTGAATTGCCTCCTGCTCTTACAGAAGTCTATCTGTTTCAAGTTGATCATGATTTGGATAGTATTCGCGTAAGTGTTAAGGTTAATTTTAATCCAGCAGATTTCAATATTTCTCCCAAGATTTCAATCCTGGCTCACACGCGAGGCAGGGCTGTTTACGTTCAAGAGGGAGAAATTATCAACGGTGTTTTTAGAACTTCAGTTCCAACTGAAAAATTTCTTCCGGGAATCACTCATTTTACTGTTTTCGGACCCAATAATACCCCCTTGGCCGAACGCCTGGTTTTTGTCAGGAGATTTGTGAATCAAGATGAAAAACCCTCCATTGCATTTGAAAAAATGCTTGGTGACAGCCTCGTGATGGTTGATTTTTGGTTCGATCCTGAGAACGGTCCCTCTGTATCTGAAGCCAGCTATTCTCTCTCTGTCATTGAAGATCGCGATAACAACTCCGCAGAGAAAATTAATATTGCCACCTATTTGCTTCTGACAAGCGACTTTGGAAAAACAATTCAAAACCCCTGGTATTATTTTGCAGACAATAGCCCTGAAAGACTTCAGGCTCTTGATCTGTTAATGTTAACCCATGGTTGGCGGCGATTCGTTTGGAATGATTTGCTATCAGGAAATGTTCCGAAAATTACGTTTGGTGAGCGCGATGGACTGGCAATTGTCGGGCAAGTATCTCCGATTTCTTCCTCCAGACCCACAGGGGAGCTGAATATAGAAATGTCTGTTGGGACAACCGAGGACCGGAAAATCATGCAAACAAAAACAGACCAGAATGGGCGTTTCGCCTTCACTGGCCTCGAATATTATGGTGAATTTTCTGCTTTGCTTTCAGTAGAACGTGACATTAGGGGCAGAATTTATAAAGTTGAACTTCAGACTGGTGAAAAAGGAAAATCCGAATTTAAATTGGGGCCCTATACCCAGCTCCACCAGATAACAAGTCGCGGGTCCAATTGGCAGCGCAGAGAGCGACCTGGTTTTTTCAGTCGCTTTTTCGACAACAAACCAACTTCTCAGGATGTCAAAAGTCCCAGTATGTTTGGTAACCCTGATCAAGTAATTTTTATGGAGGACCTTACCGTAAATTACACCAATGTGATTGAGATTTTGAGGGATAGGGTCACTGGATTAAATGTTATCGGAGGTGAAATCACCTTGCGGGGGCCAACCAGTGTCATGTTAAGCAGTGAGCCTGTTTTCTTCATTGATGATGTGCAGGTAAACCGTTTTAGCTTTCTTAATGTTCCCATTTCGGAAATCGAACGCATTGAAGTGCTGAGAGGCCCAAGCACAGCCATTCTTGGTAGTCGCGGGGCAAATGGCGCACTTCTGATCTATACTCGCCGGGCTATTCATCAGCAACAATTTACCTATGAATACGAAATGATGGGTTATCACATCCCCCGAGAGTTTTTCATTTCCAGAATTGACGTAAGTAAGTTCGAAGAAAGCCAGGTGCCTCGTACTATTTTATGGGCGCCCAACATTACGCCCGATGTGAATGGCAGGGTCAGGGTGCGCATTCCTTATTACAATGGTGGGCAGGATCTGCGCTTCAGGCTCGAAGGGATCGACCAGAACGGGCAAATTACCTTCCTTCAGTTTTAGGAAGAGATCAGGTTAAATGAGTTAAAAAAGCCAGGGTGTCGACCCCATCGGCATAATCCCACAAATCGGGTTGCTGGCTTTGGCCAAAGGGTACCTTAAGGGTGCCCTTTTCTTTTTCGCGTTGTACAATGCACTGTATGTTTCCTGCCTCTTTTTCAAGGTGTTTCTTCAGCCAATCCTTCGAGGGATATTCGTCGTAGTGCAACACCGAAACGGGCGAAGAAAGCGAGGCGTCCGGTTTCAGCAAGCAAAAGCCGGTATCGCTATGCGGCGTGCGGTTCACAATAAATATAGCCTTGAAGTACTCGTAATTATTATAATACTTATGGTTGTATGCCACTTTTCCAAAAGGCTCCCAGGCAAATTGCAGTGCAGAAAAGTCATAACCCTCGGGCACCAGCAGTTTGGAAACGTTGCGGCAGCCCAGCCCGAAAAACGAGAACACATCACTGCCCAGGCGCTGCAACTCCTCAGGGGTTTCATCACCCTCTAATATAGCCACTGAGTTTCTGTTTTTTCTGATAATGTGCGGATACCGGCCAAAATAATATTCGAAATAGCGGGCACTGTTGTTGCTGCCGGTGGCAATAACTGCATCAAAGCTACTGATGGGGCTTTCGGAAAAAGTCACGCTTTCGCGGAAAGCAGGCTCTATCTCCGTGAGGAGTTCGCCCAGGGCCACAGGCAGCCTGGTGTCCTGAGAAGATAACTTTCCAAGAAACTGATGTCCTGCGGTCAATACGCACAAAAAGTCATGAAAGCCAACCAGCGGTATGTTGCCCGCCATGATCACGGCCACCTTTCGGCTTACGGACTCTTTTGCTGCAAGCAGGTCAGGATAATTCCCAACCCATTTTTTCAGCTTGTTTTCATCGAGCATTTCTCCCAGGGCGTCGATGGCGCTCTTCACATTTTCAGCCGTAAACCATGGATTGTGGCCGGGTGCCTCAACTGCTTCGCGAAAAAGCTTTTGGGCAGCCGTTCCTGACAACTGGCTTTCGTTACCGCTGCCAAGGGCGGCAGCAATGGTTTTTAACTCTTTTCCCAGTAGGGCAAAGGCTTTAATGCGCTTGTCGATGGTCAGTGGCATCTTTGTGGCTTTGAAAAGTATTTCACCTTCTTATCTTTGCAACATGAAAACGAAGATAAGCGTTTATTCCTGAAAATTAAAACCAGGCCTATGCTGCGGAAATTTTTTATGTGGTTTTTTGTTTGGTGCCTGGCGGTAGCTCCAACCTTTGCTCAGAAACAAAAGGATATTGTTGTTAATGAATTTGCCGCCCTCGAGGATTCGCTGCATCGAATGGCCATGTCGATCATCGAACCCAGGGATGACCATGAACGCCTTGAAAGGAATGCCGCTTTTGAGGTCGCCCTTCGTGAGGCCTTGCTGCTCGACAGTACGTTGACCAATCGTTTCGACTCGGTTCGGACGGTCTCATTTTTACACAGCCCCGACGCTAGGTTTCGGATTGTGAGCTGGTACGTACCCCTGCTGAGCGGGCAGTTCCGGTATTTTGGCTTTGTGCAGGTTGCTCCCACCAGAAAGGAGCCCGGGCAACTGATTCCGCTTACAGATATGACGGCAAGTCTTACCCAGGTCTCGGCCAGGGAACTGGGCCCCGACGAATGGTATGGGGCCTATTATTACGAGCTTATTCACCTGAGGCACCGCAGGCACGATTACTTTACCCTGCTGGGCTGGAAGGGCGATAATCCGGCTACCCGCAAAAGGGTCATAGAGCCTTTTAGGATTGCCGAAAGCGGCCCCGTGTTTGGCGCACAGGTTTTCGACAGCGGCGAGCGCAAGCCCTACCGCATCATTTTTGAATACTCGGCCCGGGTCAGTATGAGCCTGAGGTATCACCCCGATTTTGTGGTGAGGCGCCGGCGCACCGTTCCCATGATCATTTTCGACAGGCTTTCTCCAACCCACGAGAGCCTTCGCGGAAATTACAGCCAATACGTGCCTGAAGTCAATGTTTTCGACGGGTTCAGGTTTATCGATGGCCGATGGGAATTTGTTCCTGATGTAGATGCAAGGGTGGCTATTGACCCCTCGCTGGTGCCACTGAACCCTCCCCGAAACCCATAAAGAAAAGCGATAAATATGGCTGTTTTTCTTTTTTGTATGGTTTAAATTTGCCAACTTTGCGGAGGAGATGATAAACCGGGTCCGTCGGTTTTGGGCCGCTGTTTCCTGTTAGTTTTTTTGGTGAATGTTTTCCTTTTTTTTGAAAGGGCAGATATGGATTTAAATTAAATTTTCCAATATAACCTTTTTATAAAACACTCTTAAACCCCACTAGTAATGAAAAAGCATAATTTTAGCGCAGGACCCTCGGTGTTGGCACGCGAGGTCATCGAAAACACCGCCAAAGCTGTTCTTGATTTCAATGGCAGCGGTTTGTCCATTATGGAAGTATCGCACCGTGGCAAAGATTTTCAGGCAGTTATGGATGAGGCTGTGGCCCTTTTTAAAGAAGTATTGAACATTCCCGAAGGCTACCAGGTGCTTTTCCTGGGTGGTGGCGCCAGCTTGCAGTTTGCTATGGTGCCCTATAACCTGCTGGGCAAAAAGGCCGCTTACCTCGAAACCGGCGTGTGGGCCAAGAAAGCCATTAAGGAAGCCAAGCAGTTTGGTGAAGTTGAAGTGATTGGCTCTTCGGCCGACAAGAACTTCAGCTATATCCCGAAAGGGTGGACCATTCCTGCTGATGCCGACTATTTCCATATTACTACAAACAACACCATTTATGGCACGGAGATTTTTGAAGATTTTGACAGCCCTGTGCCACTGGTGGCCGATATGTCGTCTGATATTTTCAGCCGTCCGCTCGACGTATCTAAATACGCCATCATTTATGGCGGTGCTCAGAAGAACCTTGGACCAGCCGGCGTAACCTTCGTCATCGTTCGCGAAGATATCCTTGGCAAGGTAGATCGCACCATCCCCACCATGCTCAATTATAAAACTCACATTGACAATGGAAGTATGTTCAACACACCTCCTTGTCTGCCAGTTTATACCTGCATGGAAACCCTGCGTTGGCTCAAGAAACTTGGCGGACTGGAAGTGATGCAGAAAATGAACCTTGAAAAGGCTCAGCTGCTGTATGATGAGATTGACCGTAACTCAATGTTTGTCGGAACTGCCGAGAAAGAAAGCCGTTCGATAATGAATATTTGCTTTGTGTTTAAGCCCGAGTACGAAGAACTGCAGGCCGAATTTCTTTCCTTTACTGGAAAAAAAGGAATGAGCGGGCTGAAGGGACACCGTTCGGTGGGCGGTTTCAGGGCATCTACCTATAATGCGCTGGCACGCGAAAGCGTGGTGGCACTGGTAGAAGCCATGCAGGAGTTCGAAAAAATGCACGCTAAGTAAGTGGGGGCCAACAAGTAGTAGACCCAAAACCCTTTGTGTTTCTTGTGCCTTCTTTGGAAACTTTGTGTGAAAGCATATTCTTTTTCACAAATAACAGGGGCGTCACAAATTACACTTCAGTGAAATAGCTTTTTAAAAAAATTAACTCAAAATAATTCATTATGAAAAAAGTACTGGTTGCAACCGAAAAGCCTTTTGCTCCCGTGGCTGTAAACGGGATAAAGACAGTGCTGGATGAGGCCGGATATGAAATGATCCTGCTCGAAAAATACACTTCCGTGGATGAGTTTAAGGCAGCCGCTGCTAAGGCTGATGCCATGATCATTCGCAGCGACCAAGCCACCCGCGAGGTGATTGAAGCCGCCCCTTCGGTAAAAATTATTGTCAGGGCCGGCGCCGGCTACGACAACATAGACCTGCAGGCCTGCAACGACAAGGGCGTAGTGGCTATGAACACCCCCGGGCAAAACTCCAACGCCGTGGCCGAGCTTGCTTTCGCCATGATGCTTTACTCAATAAGGGGCGCATTCAGCGGCGCATCAGGCACCGAGCTCCGCGGAAAATCCATTGGTATTCATGCCTACGGCAACGTAGGGAAATACGTGGCAGAGATAGCAAAAGGTTTCGGCATGAAAATTTATGCCTTCGATCCCTTTGTGAAAAAAGAGGACATTGAAAAGGATGGCCTAACAGCTCTGGACAGTGTGGAAGAATTGTACAAAACTTGCCAGTATATTTCGTTACACATCCCGGCCAACGACAAGACCAAAAAATCGATCAATTACGACCTGCTTAAGCAAATGCCCAAAAAGGGCATGCTGGTTAACACCGCCCGCAAGGAAGTGATTGACGAAGAAGGCTTGCTGAAGTTTATGGAAGAGCGCGAAGACATCCGTTACGTATCGGATATTGCCCCCGACACCAGGGCCGATTTCGAAGCGAAATTCCCCGGAAGGGTGGTTTTTACGGCCAAGAAAATGGGCGCCCAGACCTCCGAGGCAAACATCAACGCAGGCATTGCCGCTGCAAAGCAGATCGTAGCTTTCTTTGAAAAAGGAGATGTTACCTTTAAAGTAAACAAGTAGAAAACCTTAAATAATTTAATTAGATGGCGATTTTAAAACCATTCAAAGGCTGGCGCCCCCCAAGGGAGATCGTGAAGGATTTGGCCTCCAGACCTTATGATGTGCTTAACTCAGCAGAAGCCCGTGCAGAAGCCGGCGACAATCCTTACAGCTTTCTGCGCGTGGTAAAACCAGAAATTGAACTGCCCGAAGGCACCAACCTGTATTCGCAGGAGGTGTACGACAAGGCCATTGAGAACTTCAGGAAGTTTCAGAACAAGGGTTACCTGCAGCAAGATGCTAAGCCCAATTTCTATGTGTATGCGCAAACCTGGGATAAGAAAACACAGTATGGTATTGTTGGCTGCGCCGGTGTGGAAGATTACCTGGACGACCGGATTAAAAAGCATGAGCTGACCCGCCCGGATAAAGAAGAAGACCGCATGAAGCACGTGCGCATGGTCAATGCCAATGCCGAGCCTGTATTCTTTACCTATCCGGCTGTGGCCGAAATAGATGCCATTGTGGCAGGCATTACCAAAAACGCACCGGAATACGATTTTGTGGCCGACGATGGATTTGGCCATAAATTCTGGGTGATCGAAGACAGGAATACCGTCAAGACCCTGGAGGAGCTTTTTGCTGAGGTGCCTGCCTTCTACGTGGCCGACGGCCACCACCGCACCGCCGCTGCCGCTTTGGTTGGCGCCGAAAAAAAGAAAAACAACCCCAGCCACAACGGAGAAGAAGAGTACAACTTTTTTATGGCTGTATTATTCCCCGACAACCAGTTAACCATTATCGATTATAATCGCATGGTGAAGGACCTTAACGGCCTGAGCAAAGAAGAATTTCTGGCAAAGCTGAATAAGGATTTTGTGGTGGAAGAAAAAGGGCATCTTGAACTGAAACCTGAAAAGTTGCATGCTTTTACCATGTACCTCGATGGCAAATGGTACGCCATGGAAGCCAAACCCGGAACTTACGACGATAATGATCCGATTGGGGTGCTGGATGTGACCATTCTTTCAAATCTGGTGCTTGATGAGATACTGGGCATCAAAAATATGCGTACCGACAAGCGCATCGATTTTGTGGGCGGCATCCGCGGCCTTGGCGAACTCAAGCGCCGTGTCGACAGCGGCGAAATGGCCGTGGCCTTTGCCCTGTATCCGGTTAGCATGAAACAACTGCTCGACATTGCCGATACCGGTAACATTATGCCCCCGAAAACTACCTGGTTTGAACCCAAGCTGCGCAGCGGCCTGGTGGTGCATACGCTGGATTAAATTTCTGCTTGTAATTTATTGAAAGAGGCTGGCCACAGAGACCAGCCTCTTTTCTATAACTGCCTATTATTTAAAACAATGAGAAAATATTTTAAGCTATTTTTTTGTCAGTAATAGCAGTGATGGCATTCACAATGGCAAACTGCAAAAAGGAAAAGCCGGAAGTACCGCCTACTCTTACAACTTTAGATGTTAATAATATTACCTGGGTGAGTGCCTTAAGCGGCGGAGAAATTACCAACGATGGAGGAGGGCAAATTATAAGCAGGGGTGTTGTGTGGAGCAAAATGCCTAATCCAACCCTGGAGCTAAATAACGGTACGACCAATGAAGGCAGCGGACCGGGGCTTTTTCAAAGCAATATTCTGGGCCTTCAACCTAATACTACCTATTACGTGCGGGCTTATGCCACTAACAGCAGTGGAAATGGATACGGGCAGCAGGAAAGCTTTGTAACCAGTGACATTGGAGAACCTGGGGGCGGTGTTACCGACATCGATGGGAACTTCTACCCCTCCGTAATTATCGGCAACCAGGAGTGGATGGCAGAAAACCTCAAAACCACACATTACCGCAACGGCACCCCCATTGAATTCCCAGGAACAAATAACATAGCCTGGATGAACAATACTACCGGAGCCTATTCCTGGTATGGCAATGAATATATTGGTTGGAAGGATATTTATGGCGGTTTGTATAACTGGTACGCAGTTAATAACAGCAATGGCTTGTGCCCCACCGGGTGGCATGTGCCCAGCGACGCTGAATGGACGGAATTGACAGATTATATTGTAGCACAAGGCTTCCCCAACTCCGATGTGTTAAACGGTACAGGTAACGCCTTAAAGTCCTGCCAGCAAGAATCATCGCCATTTGGCGGATTTTGTGCCCCTTCAATGCACCCAAGATGGGATTCAGATACCACTCATTACGGCACGGATGAATTTGGTTTTTCTGCTCTTCCGGGTGGCACCCGCTATACCCAAGGTTTTTATTGGGGTATTGGTAACTTCGGCTTCTGGTGGAGTAGTACCGAGCACGATGCAACCATGGCCTCGCGACGGGTCATAGGTTTTAACTTTGGCAATGTGGCCCAATACGACTTTTTTAAGGGGCACGGGCTTTCTGTCCGTTGTGTCCGGGATATGGATTGAATTGGTTTTTTCTTATTCCCTTTCCCAGTATGTTATTTTGATTTCTCATGCTTTGCATTCGAAATGACAGGCTGGCAAATATTAGAGAGAGGGTATTGGGCGGTGCATTGCGCCGCCCAATGCCCTCTAAATCCTCCTGATTGGTTTTGTCATTTCGACACCGCTTGCGGTGGAGAAATCTCCTTTTCCTATATTAACTGTAACAGCAGCTAGGTGAAATCTGGCGTGAGAAATCTTAAAGATTTTTCCGGCTCAAAAAAACTTTCCTCCCTTGGTTTTTAAATTCAGAAAAATATTTCTATCTTTGCAGTCCTGAAAAAACAAGCAATCAAGTTTGTCAGGATTAAATAAACAAAAAAGCATTTAATCGGGCTGTTTAACAAAACTTTTGAAGCTTTGTAGCATTTGGGATTCAACACTTCAGGTTGCTGACAGACTTCAAAAAACAAAAAGAATTATGAGAAAAGATATCCATCCTAAAGATTATCGTTTCGTTGTTTTCAAGGACATGTCGAACGAATACGCATTTATAACCCGCTCAACGGCTGCCACCAAGGAAACCATTGTTTGGGAAGACGGCAAGGAATACCCCCTGGTGAAACTGGAAATTTCACACACCTCGCACCCCTTTTATACCGGGAAACAACAGCTTGTTGATACCGCAGGACGTGTTGATAAATTCCGGACCAAGTACCAGAAACACCTCAAGCAGAAATAGTAAGAACATTTCTTCAGGATACTTTTTTAATCAGCCCTTTTTTTAAGGGCTTTTTTTTAATATTTTTTTCTATCTTTAAGCGTTTTTGAGCCATAACCTATTGACAAACTAACCATAATCACGATGAATTATATTCTTTTCGGTGACCACACCCGCACCCACTTGCTTCCTTTTACATTTATCCGCCCTATAGCCGATATTCGCGTTGGTATATTTACCATTCGCGAAAAATGGGAGCGTTACCTGGGCAAGAAAACTTCTTCCCTTACCCAGGACTACCTCAGCGTGAAATATCCACTGGTGAAAGAAGAGGATAATGTGCTGGTCAACTCCAGCATTTTTCCAAATGAGAAGCTGATTGCAGAAATTAAAAAACTGAAGCCCAACCAAACGCTGGTGACAGGGGAAACCCTGATTGCCCACAGGATTCGCGACAAGGATATTGACAACCTCGACACCGATCTTCTTGAGGCCGTTGAGCCCATGGAAACCAAAGCGCCTTTGATTAAACTTTCTAACCTTTGGGATATTGTTATCCAAAACGATCAGGCTATTCTGGATGATTTTGCACTGATTACCAAGGGGCGCAAAAGCCAGCCCCTGGGCGATCATGTGCGGGTTATTGCTCCCGAAAATGTGTTTGTTGAAGAAGGTGCTGTGCTTGAAATGGCATTTATTAATGCTTCTGAAGGGCCTGTGTATATTGGAAAAAACGCGCACATTATGGATGGTGCACTGCTGCGCGGCCCCCTGGCGGTAGGTGATCATTCAAAAATCAGAATGGGTGCGAAAATTTACCCCGGATCCTCGATTGGCCCGTATTGTAAAGTGGGTGGCGAAATGAGCCATTCGGTAATTTTTGGCTATACCAACAAGGCCCACGATGGCTTCCTGGGACACAGTGTTATTGGCGAATGGTGCAACCTGGGAGCCGATACCAATGCCTCAAACCTGAAAAACAACTACGACGAAGTGCGCCTCTGGGATTATGCAGAAAACAGTTTTGTGAACACCGGTCTGCAGTTTTGTGGCACCTTTATGGGCGACTATTCCAAGTGCGGCATAAACACCATGTTCAATACCGGTACGGTGGTGGGTATCAATGCCCAGATTTTCGGTGCCGGCTTTATGCGAAATTTTATTCCTTCGTTTTCGTGGGGAAGCGTGGCAGGCTTCAGCAATGTGGATATTAATAAAGCCGTGCAGGTGGCACAGCGCGTGCATGCCCGCCGCAACCTCGACTTCGGTGAAGTGGAAGAAAGCATCTTACGCAACGTCTACAACCAGTCGTTCAATTATAGGCGACTGTAAGAAGTGCAGAGAATTAATTTTTTGGGTGCTTTGCAAAACCTGCAAAGCACCTTTTTTTTAATGCTGACAATTTGATCCTTTTTATTCCTTTAGTTTTAATGGCACGGCTGTTGTTCCTTTCTAGGGCATTAAAAAAGATCAGGTTGAGAAAATACTAGCAAAGTTGTAATGTGCTGGTTTTGCAGTTTTTATGAGAGCTAAAACAATAAGGGTGCAGGGCTGTTAGTTTTAAACCTGCCTTTTTTTCATTTATTAATGACAAATTGACGTTAAAATTCTAATATGGATAATTTTTTTGAAAGAGAAAGCCTTCAATTTTCTGATATTGTAGATGCCGACAGTGAATTCATTCCCTTGCTTAGCTCTGAGGAGGAAGAGCAGATGGCCGCTGAGCAGATTCCGGATATTCTACCCATTCTTCCTTTAAAAAATACGGTGCTGTTTCCCGGGGTGGTTATTCCCATTACCGTGGGCCGCGATAAATCAATTCGCCTGGTAAAAGAAGTTTACAGGAAAAACCGCGTCATTGGTGTGGTGTCGCAAAAGAATGCAGATATCGAGGATCCCGAGTTCGAAGACCTGAACCGCATAGGTACTTTTGCTCATATTATAAAAACCCTGCAAATGCCCGATGGCAATACCACCGTTATTATTCAAGGGAAAAAAAGGCTTGAAATAAAGGAGTTGGTAACCACCGAGCCTTACTTCAAAGCCAGGGTGGTTGCTTTCGACAGCAAGATCAGGGTGAAAAGTGATCAACGGTTCAAGGCTTTGATTGCCACCATTAAGGACCTTTCCATTCAAATAGTGAAGCTCTCGGCCAACATTCCCAGCGAAGCAGCTTTTGCCATCAAGAACATTGACAGCCCGGCATTCCTTGTCAACTTTATTTCGTCTAATCTGAATATCGATAACGAGCAGAAGCAAAAGCTGCTCGAAACGCCTGACCTGGGTGAGCGGGCAAATATTGTGCTGGAGCACTTGACCCGCGAGCTGCAGGTGGTCGAACTTAAAAACCAGATTCAGTCGAAAGTTAAAGTGGACATCGATAAGCAGCAGCGCGACTATATCCTGAATCAGCAACTTAAAACCATACAGGAGGAACTGGGTGGCAATCCTTACGATCAGCAAATTGTAGATCTGAAAGAACGTGCTAAGGGCAAAAAGTGGAGCAAGCAGGTACAGGATGTTTTCGAGAAAGAGATCGTTAAGTTACAGCGAATAAACCCTGCTGCTATGGAGTTCTCCATCCACCTAAACTACCTCGAAACCCTGGTTGAACTTCCCTGGAACGAGTTTTCGAAGGACAAGTTCGATCTCAAGAAGGCACAGCGAGTGCTCGACCGCGACCACTACGGTCTGGAAAAGATCAAGGAACGCATCATCGAATACCTCGCCGTACTCAAACTCAAAGGCAACATGAAGTCGCCCATTTTGTGTTTTGTAGGACCTCCCGGGGTGGGTAAAACTTCGCTCGGCAAATCCATTGCCGAAGCTGTTGGACGGCAGTACATCCGCATGTCGCTTGGTGGCCTGCGCGATGAGGCAGAAATTCGTGGCCATCGTAAAACCTACGTGGGAGCCATGCCCGGCCGAATTATCCAGAACCTGAAAAAGGCCAAAAAGAGCAACCCGGTTTTTGTACTCGACGAAATAGATAAGGTCGGCTATCAGACCTTCTCGGGTGATCCATCCTCGGCCATGCTCGAGGTACTCGACCCTGAGCAGAATGTGGCCTTTTACGACAATTATCTGGAAGTGGACTACGACCTGTCCAATGTGATGTTTATTGCTACGGCCAACAATCTTTCCAATATTCAGCCTGCACTGCGCGATCGCATGGAAATCATTCATCTGAGCGGTTACATTGTGGAGGAGAAAATTGAAATAGCCCGCCGTCACCTGCTGCCCAAGCAGCTGTCGGAGCACGGATTGGAAAAGGACCAACTGAGGTTCAGCAAAAAAGTGCTCGAGAAAATTATACAGGATTACACCCGTGAGTCGGGGGTAAGGACCCTGGAAAAGCGCATTGCCAAAGTGATACGTGCAAAGGCCCGCGAAATCGTTATGGGAGAAACCTTCGATCAGAATTTGAAGGTGGATGAGGTTGAAAAGATTCTTGGGGCTCCCGTTTTTGCCCGCGACCAGTCGCAGCTCAAAGACCTTGCAGGTGTCATGACAGGTTTGGCCTGGACATGGGCTGGAGGAGAAGTGCTTTACATTGAGGTCAGCATCAGCAAGGGCAAGGGACAGCTAACCCTCACCGGAAATCTTGGTGATGTTATGAAGGAATCGGCCACCCTGGCCTACGAATACCTCAAGTCGCAGGCTCCCAGGCTGGGCATCGACTCACGCATCTTCGAAAAATACAATGTGCACATGCACGTGCCCGAAGGCGCCACCCCAAAAGACGGTCCTTCGGCGGGCATCACCATGTTTGCAGCCCTTACTTCTGCCTTTACCCAGCGTAAGGTGAAGCCTGGTGTGGCCATGACCGGCGAAATTACCCTTCGTGGAAAAGTATTGCCCGTGGGCGGCATAAAGGAAAAAATCCTTGCCGCAAAACGCGCTGGAATACAGACCATTATCCTTTCGGCAGACAACCGTAAGGACGTGGCAGAGATCAACCAGCTCTACCTGCAAGGCCTCAACTTTGTATATATCAGGGAAATGATCGAAGTAGTCGATCTGGCCATGGAAAAGGAAACCGTGAAAAAGCCCATTCAGTTCGAGGTGTAAAAGTGCCTTAAAATCTGATATTTAGTTTGTTGTTTGTGGAAAAAATTCTACCTTTGCAGTCCCTTTTCAGGGCCTGTAATTCACTTATTGTTTAACCCGGTTTGTCTGGAGTAAGCATGCGAAACTCCGGAAAACCACAGTATTTAATCACCCTTTTTAAATGTCAGAAGAAAACAAAAATCTGAACCCTTCGGAAGAGCAGCCAGTAGAGAAGCCTGTTGAGCAGATCGAAAACCAGCCTGAAGCTGTTGAAACACCCGCAGATGAAGTAGCCGAAACACCTGCTGAAGAAGTAGCTGAAACACCTGCTGAAGAAGCAGCCGAAACACCTGCTGAAGAGGTAACCGAAAAGCCTGCTGAAGAGGTAACCGAAATGCCTGCTGAAGAAGCAGTCGAAACCCCGGCAGAAGAGGTTGTTGAAACGCACAAAGCTGAAACCCAGCCAGAAACTCCAAAAAAGAAAACCAGTGAAAGTGCATTTACTGCCCAGGTGGCAGGCGAATTTGACTGGGATTCCATTGGTAAGAAGCAGGAAGCATATTCTGCTGCTGAGCGCCAGCGCATGGAAAGCCTGTACGAGGAAACCCTTAAGTCGATTGGCGAAGGCGAAGTAATCGATGGCACCGTTGTTTCAATGAACAACCGCGAAGTGGTAGTTAACATTGGCTTCAAATCCGACGGGGTCATTCCTGCCGCTGAAGTACGTTACAATGCCAATCTCAGTGTTGGCGATCCCATTGAAGTGTATGTAGAAAGTCAGGAAGATACCAGCGGCCAGCTCGTGCTCTCGCACAAGAAGGCCCGCACCCTGCGTTCTTGGGAGCGTATCAACTCAGCCATGGACAACGACGAAATCATCAACGGTTTCGTGAAGTGCCGCACCAAAGGTGGTCTTATTGTCGATGTATTTGGCATAGAGGCCTTCCTGCCCGGCTCACAGATTGATGTAAAACCCATTCGCGATTATGACATCTACGTGGGCAAAACCATGGAATTCAAGGTGGTGAAAATAAACCACGAATACAAAAACGTGGTGGTTTCACACAAAGCTCTTATCGAAGCCGAACTTGAGATTCAGAAGGCAGAAATTATTGCCAAGCTTGAAAAAGGACAGATCCTTGAAGGAACTGTTAAAAATATTACCTCATATGGTGTGTTTGTCGACCTGGGTGGTGTTGATGGTTTGGTTCACATTACCGACCTTTCCTGGGGCCGTATCAATCACCCCGAAGAAATCGTTAACCTCGATGAGAAAATCAACGTGGTTATTCTCGATTTCGACGAGAACAAGAAGCGCATTGCCCTTGGTCTTAAGCAGCTTACCTCACACCCATGGGATTCGCTTGACGAAACCATGAAGGTTGGCGACAAGGTAAAAGGCAAAGTAGTGGTTATTGCCGACTACGGTGCATTTATCGAAATTGCTCCTGGGGTAGAAGGCCTGATTCACGTTTCAGAAATGTCGTGGTCGCAGCACCTGCGAACCGCTCAGGACTTCCTGAAGGTGGGCGACGAGGTAGATGCTATCATTCTTACTCTCGACCGTGATGAGCGCAAAATGTCGCTCGGTATCAAGCAACTGATTCCTGATCCATGGGAAAACATTGTGGAGAAATATCCCGTGAATTCAAAGCATACCGCCACCGTTCGCAACTTTACCAACTTCGGTATTTTTGTTGAGCTGGAAGAAGGCGTGGATGGCCTGATTCACATCAGCGACCTGTCGTGGAGTAAGAAAATCAAGCATCCTGCTGAGTTCACCAAAATTGGTGAAAGCATCGAAGTAGTCGTGCTTGATGTGGACAAGGAAAACCGCCGCCTTAGCCTCGGCCACAAGCAGCTGGAAGAAAATCCATGGGATGTGTTCGAAAGTGTTTTCACCATCGACACCGTTCACCAGGGTACCATTGTTGGAACTTCCGACAAAGGCGTGATCGTTTCGCTTCCCTATGGCGTTGAAGGTTTTGCGCCCACCCGCCACATTGTGAAGGAAGACGGCAGCCCCGCCAAAATGGAGGACACCCTCGACTTCAAAGTGATTGAGTTCAACAAGGAAAGCAAGAAAATCGTTGTTTCTCATACCAAGGTTTTCCAGGATATGAAGTCGGCCGAAAAAGCCGTCGAAACAGCCGACCGCAAAGCCAAGGAGAAAACGACCAAGACCGCTGTGAAGAAAATCAAGGACACCATGGAAAAAACTACCCTTGGTGACCTGAGCGTGCTTGCCAACCTGAAGTCAGAGATTGAGAAGACCGAGAAATCGGCTCTTAAGGAAAAACTGGCTGCCATGGACGAGAAGGAGAAAGCTAAAGAAGAGGTTAAGGATGACGCCAAAGAAGAAGTAAAGGAAGAAAAGCCCAAGGCTAAAACCACCCGCAAGAAGAAGGAAGAGACTTCTGAAGAGGAAACCCCTGTTGCGGAGGAAAAGCCCGTTGCTGACGAAGCCCCTGAAGCCCCTGCCGCGGAAGAAAAGCCCGCTGCAGACGAAGCTGAAGAAACCAAGGAGTAACAACCCTGATTTCGTTCAAATAAAAAAAGCCGCCCGGGTGCTATCCCGGGCGGCTTTTCTATTCTTTGGCTCTTGTTATTTTTCTCTTAAGTCTCTTAAGTCTCTGAGGTCCCTAAAGTCACTTATGTTATAAAGGACGTTGCTATTTACAAACCTCATTTGCTTTTTTTCTTGCTTTATCGTGTCCCAGATTTGCTGCTTTGTTCAGGTCTTCGCAGGCTCCGACAAGATCATTGGTTTGAATGCGTGAAAGGCCGCGCTGATAATAATTCTGCTCGGTGCGGCGGCTAAAGGTGTTTATCAGCATGGTATAATCAGCTATGGCTTGGGCGTACAATTCCGCCTGAAAATATGCCTGGGCCCGAAGTTGATAGTTGTCGGCGTAGTCGAGGCCGCGATCAATGGCAACACTAAGATCTTCGGCAGCCTGGGCAAATAGTCCTTTCCTCATGCAAAGCTGGCTGCGCTCCAGCCGCATTTCGGCATGGTCGGGATCCAGGGAAATGGCTTGTGTGAGGTCTTCGTAAGCCCTTTCAAAATTACCGTTTTTGCTGAATTGCTTTGCCCGCAAAAAGAAGGCGTTGGGGTTGTTTGGCGCAAGGCTTATGGCGCGGTTCAGATCGGGCATAACTTCCCCGTTTCTTCCAGCTTTCTCGCCCAGCTCAGCCCTGAGCAGGAAAGCCTTCACCAGCGAGGAGTCTATTTCAATAGCCCGATTCAGATCTTTAAGGGCCTCGGCGGGCTGCCCTTTTTTTACTCCGGTTAAGGCCCTGAAATAATAGGCTTCGCCGTGGTTGGGACGTAGCGCAATCACTTCAGTAAAATCACCGGCAGCTTGATTAAACCTTCCCAGCTCAAGGTAAACCTGGCCACGTTTAAACCAGGCCTCTTCCTGTGCTGGATTCAGTTCAATGGCTTTGGTAAAGGCTTCAATGGCCGCCTGGTACTGCTGGCCCGAAAAATGCTGAAGGCCTTTAAGCAGAAAATCGTGCGAGGTTTGTGAAAAGACCGGAAGTGAAAAAAGGATAGAGGTTAAGAGGACGAAAATTCGGGACATGTATGTTATAGAGAAAGTCTGGATAAATACTTTGATTTTCAGGCATTTGCCAATACAAAATTACTGCTTTCCTGCACGTAAAAAAAGGAAAAGCCCCTAATTATTTTCAGGGGGCATAATAATGCTTTTACAGAAAAATTACTGCTTGCGCAATGACTGTATCAGTACGTCCACCGGGTGCAGGGCTCTTCGTCCGGTACCATCCAGAATCTGGTGGCGGCAACTGGTGCCTGAGGCAGAAATTATAGCTTGTTCGGGGGCCTGGCGGATGGCCGGAAACAGCTTCAGTTCGGCAATCTGCATACTTAGCTCGAAATGTTTCTTCTCATACCCAAACGATCCTGCCATGCCGCAACAGCCACATTCAATGCTGGTAATGTGATTGTTGGGCGGAATATGCAACATTTTTAATGAATAATCTGCTTTCGAAAGGGCTTTCTGGTGGCAGTGTCCATGGAAATAAATTTCATGCCTTTCGGCAGAAAAGAGGCTGCCATCGATACGTCCAGCTTCGTGCTCACGGCAAATAAACTCTTCTATGGTCAACGTATTTCTCGAAAGTTCTACTGCTGCTTCAGTTAGGGCTTCCGTGCAGAGGTCGGGGTATTCGTCTCGAAAACTTAGAATGGCCGAAGGTTCAATGCCAATCAGTGGCTCATTTTCGCTCACCAACTTATGCAGAAGGGTTACGTTTTTTTGGGCCAGGCTTGCGGCCTTTTTAAGCAGACCCTTCGAAATGGCGGCTCGTCCGCTTTCTGCATGCTCGGGGATTTCAACATTATAACCCAGCCCATGCAGCAGCAGAATGGCATTGATGCCCGTTTGGGTGTCGTTGTAATTGGTAAATTCATCGCAAAACAGCCAAACCTTTTTCTGTCCATCGAGCTTTTCGTTGAGTTTTTTCAGGTTCCGGGCTGCCCATTTTTTCAAAGTAATTTTTTGCATAAGGGGCATGCTTCGCTTTAGCGAGAAGCCCATTATGTTTTTAATGATGGCTCCGGTAATGCGATTTTTCACCAGTCCATTGTAAAGAGCTGGCACCAAACTGGCCAGACGGTTCATTTCCGCGAAAGCGGCAATAATTTGTGCCCTGAATGGGATGCCATGGGTAAGATAATATTGTTGCAGCACCTCAGATTTGTAGCGCCCCATGTCGACATTGGAAGGACACTCGGCCTTGCAGCCCTTGCAGGCAAGGCAAAGGTCGAGCACCTGCAGTAGCTCCTGGTGATCGAAAGGATTTTTTTTGCCAGAGTTGGTAACGATCTCACGCAGCACATTGGCCCTTCCTCGGGTGGTATCGGTTTCGTTGAGGGTGGCATGGTAGGAGGGGCACATTACGCCGCCCATTGTAGCTGGTTTCCTGCAGTCGCCCGAGCCGTTACATTGTTCCACCGCCCTGAGAAACCCGCGGGTATTGTGGTAATTAAAGAAGGTCTTAAGTTTGCGCTCGGGATGCCCTGGCCGGTAGCGCAAGAAGGTTTTCATGGAGGGAGTGTCGGTAATCTTGCCGGGGTTGAAAAGGCCGTGCGGGTCCCAGGTCTTTTTAACCTGTTGCAGCATGGCATAAACCTTTTCGCCAAGCATGAGTGGAATAAACTCACCGCGCAGCCTGCCGTCGCCATGCTCGCCACTGAGTGAGCCGCGGTAGCGTTTCACCAGCAAGGCAGTTTCCAGGGCAACCTTGTGGAAACGCTCTACATCAGCAGGGTTTTTCAGGTCAAGTACCGGGCGCAAATGCAACTCGCCTGTTCCAATGTGCGCGTAATAGACGCATTGGAGGTTCAGGTCCCGAAGAATTTCGTTGTGTTCGTCAATAAATTGTGGCAGGGCTTCCACGTGCACGGCAGCATCTTCTATAACAGCCACTGGTTTGGCATCACCGGGAGTGTTGGAAAGCACACCCAGCCCGGCTTTGCGCAGCGCCCAAACCCGGTTTATGTCTTTTCCGAAAATGGCAGGGAAATGAAAACCCAGTCTGGCCTCATGCATCTCGGTTTCCATGGCAGCAGCTCGCTGCAGTATCTCTTCGCGGGTTTGGAAGGCAAACTCCACCACCAGTATGGCACCAGGATCGCCCTTCACAAAAAAGCGGTTTTGTCGTTGAGTAATATTGGCCTTGGTGCACTCGAGCACCTTGTTGTCGATAAGTTCGACTGCTACAGGCCCATGCCTGAGGGCGATGAGGTTGGCTCGCAGGGCTTCTTCCACACTGTTGAGGTGGACGCAAACCAGGGCCTGCTCGGGTGGGGGCAAGGGTACCAGGTTAAACGTAATCTCGGTAAATAGCGCCAACGATCCTTCGGAGCCGGCCAGAAGCTTGCAGAAATTGAAGGGCTCGGCACTTTCGCTGGTTATCGATGATTTCAAAAGGAGGTCTAAGGCATAGCCTGTGTTGCGGCGCCTGAGACGCGGGTCGGGATATTGCTGCCGGATTTCCTCCTGATTTTCAGGCTTGGATAGCAGTTCGTACATTTGGCTGTAAATCCTGTTTTCAAGGCTGTTGCCAATGCATTTCTTCCGGAAGGTTTCATGGTCGACGGCCTCGAAAAGGGCTTCGCTGCCATCGGCAAGAAGGGCTCTGATAGCTTTGGTATGATCGCGGGTGCTGCCATATACCAGGGAATGCGAGCCACAGGAGTTGTTAGCCACCATGCCAGCCATCATGCAGCGGTTGGAAGTAGAGGTTTCAGGGCCAAAAAACAAACCATGGGGCGCAAGGTATCGGTTGAGCTCATCGAGAATCACACCAGGCTCAACCCTTACCCAACGCTCCTCCACGTTCAACTCGAGAATGCGCGTCATATACCTCGAAAAATCGACCACCAAGCCATGCCCCACTACCTGCCCGGCAAGTGAGGTCCCCGCCGCCCGTGGCACTATGGGCAGCGCATGCTCGTTGCAGAAAGCAATGATCTTTTTTAGGTCACCGTTATTTTTTGGGCGGCAAACTGCTGCCGGCAGCTCCCTGTAAACAGAGGCATCGGTGGCATACAGCATACGCCAGGTCTGATCGAAGAACAAGTCGCCCTCAATTTGCCTGGCCAGCAGGTCGAACGGAAAATGACCGGGGTTTGATGCCATGGGAAAAATAAATTACCGCCTCAAAACTGCTGTGGACGGCGGGTATTACATACCGGGTTGTTTTTGGTAAAAGTTGGTGCTCTCGAAAATTTTATCGGCATTGGCGGCAATAAAGCCACTGTAAAGTTTGCCGGTCTTGTCGGGATGTCTAAGGGTGAATTCGTAAAAGCAGGAAGGGACCTCAAAAACTCCATCGGAAAACTCAAAGGGAATGATCTCGGCCTTTGTGGAGCTTTGCTCGAGTAATTCTTCGGGTGTCCCATAAATTTCGCTTCCACCCACCACATTCATCAGGTAGCCGTTGTCTTTTACAAATTGGTTGATTTCCTGCAAGGTGCTGAACTTTTTAAGTTCATTCACTTTGATAGCAAAGTGGTTGGCACGGAAACCGTAAACCAGTGTCCAGGCTGCATACTCATTCTCCTGGCGCAATGCATCGTAGGTTTCGAAAGGAATTTTTCCCCAGATGCTTCCCTGGTAAACCAGCATGGGATCCTTGTAAATAGCCTTATCGATGGCGTCGAGGCGCTCGCGAATAGTGTTTTGCACAAACTCACTGCATTGCTCCAGCAGCAATTCGCTGATGAAAACCTTGGGTGCTTCCGGATCGGTTTTGTGTTCATAGTGCCTGCCAAGCACCTTTTTGGCCTTGAACTCGTAATTACCCTTTTGTTCATAACCATTGTCAGTGAAAATCCGTGCAATTACATCCATATTTATCCGCGGGTCGTTAAAGGTTCGCAGGGCTATGTGATCGTGCACCACTCTTTCTCCCAAGTTGGTAAACAACTCGTAAATATGCATGGCCGAGGGGTTCTGGGTAGAGTAGGGTATCCAAAAACGGTTGAATATTTCGCGGGTTTCCATAATTCGTGGTTTTGGTTTGTTCAAAAGTCGTAAAAAAAGCGGTAGGTGCCAAGGCCTTTTTGCGAAAGCATTAATAAAATTAAGCTTCGTTGTTTTCGTCCCCATCTTTGGAGAGGAGCTGGAGCAGGTTTCTAAGCATCGAAAGAGTAAGCAATGGGAATGCAACGGTAAAAAGTATTTTCACCCAGGTCTTATCGAAAATGCCGCTCAAGATCAGGGTCCAGATGATGGCCAGAAAAAACAGGTCGACTGCTATGATGAGGATGTTGCCGGGGTCTTTTTGCATCCATTGTGGGAAGGGCAGGGGAGTGGCTTGATGAGAGGCAAACCTGATAAGCCTGTAGGTGCTAAAAACCCAAATGCCGGGCATGACAAAGCCAAGTAGCAAGCCCACTGCATTAAAAGGAAGATAGCCCAGCGAATAAACCAGGCCCATGATAAGTTGACCAAAGAAATTCAGTTGGTAATTTGCGGTGGTCCCAGCCGATGCATTTATTAGTAAGGACATTATTTTTGAGGGGTTTTTTGGGTCGGAAGCCATAACGGATTTCAATAATATGGATCATATTGTATTTTCAATCCAAAAATAAAGTTAATTTGCAATTTGGTTTGAATTGTTTTGCAGTTCTTTAAAATTATCCACTAAACCACATGCAAGAGATGAAAAAAACGGAAACCACTGGCAAGCTGATGCTATTTGCCTTTATCTTGTGTCTTTCTATGTTGATAACCAACGGATTGTATGCCCAGAGCGAAGACACACAGTCGCAACCCCCTGCAAAAACGGGTTGGAGGCTTGGCGGAGTCTTGCCGACAATAACTTTCGACAGCGACCTTGGTTTTCAGTATGGCGCCCTGGTCAATCTTTTCAACTATGGCGATGGCTCGCGCTTCCCGCGCTACGACCATTCACTTTATTTCGAAGTGTCGCGTTTTACCAAAGGAAGCGGTTATAACCGCTTTTTCTACGATTCTGATCAGCTGGTAAAAGGCATCAGAACAACTTTTGACCTGAGCTACATTACTGACCCGCTCTACAGCTTTCATGGCTTTAATGGCTACGAGTCGGCCTATTGGGCAGAGCTGGTCGACCGTGACTTTGAGAACGGCGAATTCGATTATCTTAGCAGGGCCTTCTATGCACACGACCGGAAAATGTTCCGAACCAAGATTGACCTGCAGGGAAAGCTTAGTGGCGAAAAACTGAACTGGGTTTCGGGTTTTGAATCGTACAATTTCTCTATTGGATCAGTAGATATTGAGAAGTTGAACAAAGGCAAGGAAGGCGACGATCTTTTGCCCGAAGTGCCGGGAATGTTCGATCGCTATGTGGATTGGGGACTGATTGAAGAAGGCGAAGCCGAGGGAGGCTGGGTTAATTACCTAAAAGCCGGGGTTTCGTATGACACCCGTGATAACGAGCCCAACCCCATGACAGGAGTTTGGTCGGAAGCCGTAATTATGATGGCACCAGGATTTATGGTTACCGGAGACTACGGGCACGCCAAACTTTCACTGACCCACAGGCAATATTTTACCCTGATTGAGGACGACCTTTCGTTTGCCTATCGTTTGGGATTGCAAAAAACCATTGCTGGAGAAGCACCTTTTTACGTGCAACCACTTTTGGTCACCTCTTTCTTGAGAGGAAACACCAACGAAGGCCTGGGCGGCTCGAAAAGCCTGCGCGGAATACTGAGAAACCGGATCGTGGGCGACGGCATCGCCATGGGTAACCTGGAGTTGCGCTGGAAGTTTGTTCGTTTTAATATCGGAGCCACAAATGTTTATCTTGGCTTGAACGGCTTTGTGGACGGCGGCCTGGTTTTTTCGCCCATTGAGATTGACATGAATAGCGTGACCTTAAATGAGGGTGAAGCCCTTAATATGTTCTTTGACCAAGATAAAGACGCCCTGCACATGAGTGCCGGCGCAGGCTTGCGTATTGCCATTAACCAGAATTTTATCGTGGCCGTCGATTTCGGAAAAGCCTTCGACAAGCGCGACGGAAATACCGGGCTTTACATTGGCCTGAACTACCTGTTTTAGGATTCCGGAGCATTTTGCTCATTTTGTGGCTTGAAAAATCCCTTAGTTATCAATTACTTTGATAACTTTGGGTTTTTATGGGTGGCCCCTTCATCAGGGGGTTTTCCAGTAAATTTTGTTGCTTCTTTTTTTAAGAGCCTGAAAAAATATTTTTATGATTCGTGCGGAGAATATCCATAAATCTTACGGCGAGCTGGAAGTGCTGAAAGGCATCAGCCTTGACATTGCAGCCGGCGAAATTGTTTCTATCGTTGGCGCTTCGGGTGCTGGAAAAACCACCTTGCTGCATATTATTGGCACCCTCGACGGGTATGATAAGGGCGAAGTGATTATTAACCAGCAAAACATCAAAGGTTTTAACGATCAGCGGCTTTCAGATTTTCGCAACCGCAATATTGGTTTTGTGTTTCAGTTTCATCATTTGCTGCCTGAATTTACGGCCCTCGAGAATGTTTGTATTCCAGCATTTATTGCCGGCAAAGGCAAAATCGAAGCCGAAAAGCGGGCGAAGGAACTGCTCGATATGCTTGGGCTTGCCGAACGTCTTGAACATAAACCTTCGGAGCTTTCGGGTGGTGAGCAGCAGCGGGTGGCCGTGGCCCGGGCCTTGGTAAACAATCCGGCGGTTGTGCTGGCCGATGAACCCAGCGGAAACCTCGACTCCAAATCGTCAGAAGAACTTCACCGGCTTTTCTTCTCGCTGCGCGAAAAACTGGGCCAGACATTCGTGATTGTTACCCACAACACCGAACTGGCTGATATGGCCGACCGCAAGCTGACCATAAAAGATGGGTTGATTGGCAATAATTAATAATAATAAATTATTAATTATCAACTATTTAGCATTGAAATATTGATCGTTTTGTTTTATTGCTTAATTAGGGCTTCAAGGTCGTCTTCTGATATAATTTTCACACCCAGTTCTTCGGCCTTTTTGCGTTTTTCCGGCCCCATGTTTTCGCCTGCCACCAGGTAAGTGGTTTTGGAAGTAACGGAGCCGGTAATTTTCCCTCCATTTTTTTCAATAAGTGCTTTGATCTCATTGCGCGAATAATGTGTGAACACCCCTGATATCACCAAGTTTGCTCCATTTAGGGGCCCTTGCCTGGGTTCGGCTTCTTTTTGGGTTTCAAATTTAAGTCCGGCATTTTTCAATCTTTGAACGATCTCCTGGTGTCCCGGCTGCTTAAAATAATCGATAATGCTAAATGCCATTTTTTCACCCACATCAGGCACCGAAGTCAATTCTTCGAAGCTGGCCTTCATTAAAGCATCTATATTTCCGAAATGTTTGGCCAGTTTTCTGGCCATGGTTTCGCCAAGCAGCCTTATGCCCAATGCAAACAACACCCTCTCGAAACCGACTTTTTTTGAATTTTCGAGGGCGTTAAGGATGTTCTCTACCGTTTTTTCGCGGAAGCTGAATTTTTTGGTTTTCAGGGTAATAGGGTCGGTTATGGTTTTTTCCAGCCCAAGCAATTGTTCGTATTTCAGGTCGTAAAGATCAGCCAGATTACTGATTATGCCATTGCTGATCAGGATTTCGACCCGGCCCTGCCCGAGTGTTTCAATGTCCATGGCGCGACGGCTTATAAAGTGCTCTATTTTTCCCTGAATCTGCGGTGGGCAATGCTCGCTGTTTGGACAGTAATGAATAGCCTCCCCTTCAGATTTGGCAAGTGGGGTGTCGCATTCGGGACAGTGGGTGGCAAACTGCACCTTTTGTGCATTCGCTGGCCGCACAGAGTCATTTACGCCAATTATTTTCGGAATGATATCGCCGCCTTTTTCCACATACACTTCATCCAGGAGGTGAAGGTCGAGTTCGGCCATGCGGTCGGCATTGTATAAGGAGGCCCTCTTAACGATAGTTCCTGCCACAGGCACCGGCTTAAGCACTGCCACCGGGGTCACGGCTCCGGTGCGTCCCACCTGGTATATCACGTCGAGCAGGCGGGTGGCCACGCGCTCGGCCTTGAACTTGTAGGAAATGGCCCAGCGAGGCGACTTGGCGGTATATCCCAGTTGCTCTTGCTGCCGGTAATCGTTCACCTTAATTACCACACCGTCAATATCAAAGGGCAACTCAGGGCGAAGCTGCTCCATGGTTTCAATATAAAGAAATACTTCATTGAGGGTTTTGCATTTCTTGGAAAACTCCGACACTTTGAAACCCCAATCTTTCAAGGCCCGGAGGCTTTCGTAATGGGTGTCGAAAAGTGGTGTATCGGTAAACAGCCCATAAAGGAAACTGTCTAGGCCACGTTTAGCCACCAGGGCGGAGTCCTGTGTTTTCAGACTTCCGGCGGCTGCATTGCGCGGATTGGCAAAAGGCTCTTCTTCGTTACTGATTTTTTCTTGGTTTAGCTTTAAGAAACTTTTGTGGGGTAAGAAAACTTCTCCCCGCACTTCAAATTCAGCGGGCAGCCCTTCCTTTTTCAGCGAAAGCGGCAAACTGCGAATGGTTTTTATGTTGGGCGTGACCTCATCGCCCTGCATCCCATCGCCGCGGGTAACGGCCCTCAGAATTTTTCCGTTGGCATAAGTGATGCCAATGGCCACACCATCGAACTTAAGTTCGCAAACGTACTCGAACTGCTCGCCAATGGCCTTGCGGATGCGCTGGTCGAAGTCCTGCAATTCCTCCTTGCTGTAAGTATTGCCCAGTGAAAGCATGGGATATTTGTGCCGAACCACCGGAAACTTCTTGGTGACCTGACCGCCAACGCGCTGGCTGGGAGAATTCTGATCGACAAGCTCAGGAAACTGGCTTTCGAGCTTAATGAGCTCCTCCAGAAGCATGTCGTATTCATAGTCGCTCACAGAAGGCTGTGCCAGCACATAGTAGCGGTAGTTGTGGTCGTTGAGGGCGGCGGTGAGTTCCTGAATGCGTGTTCTGGCTTGTTGCTCGTTCATTGGGGCAGGTTATTTGTTGACAAGCAATAAAATTAAAAAAAAAGCCGGTATGAACCGGCTTAAGTTTTTGTATTCGGTGCAGGCATTATGGCCCACCAATGATAACTTTCAGGTCTTTTGAATTAATGCAGAGAACAGGAATTCCCTCTTTGTTGTAAATGATTTTTTCCTCTGGGGAACCAAAGGGATTCCAGGTAACTTTTTCCGGATCAGTACTCAGCATAATGGCGTCGGCTTTTTTCTCGATGGCATGGTTGATAATAGCCTGATCGAAGCCTTTCAGGGCCTTATGATAAGTTTCAGTGAAAGGAATTTTGTGCTTTTCGAGAATATGGGTTACCTGTTTCAGATCGCCGGTCATTTTGCGCTGGATAGGCCCATCGTTGGGGAAATAAACCAGTATATGGAAGGTTGAACCCAGGGCTTTGTGAAGTTCGATGGCCCATTTAACTTTTTGCTTTGAGCCAAGTTCGGTGTCGAGCGGATAAACAAAGCTGGCAAACTTGTTGCCTTCATTTGGCTTTTTCACCACAAACATTGGTGCGGGCGAACTGGTTACCACCTTCAGTGCAAAGCTGCCGAGCAGAAACTGCATGCCCTTCTTCCCATGGGTGCCCATAAAAAGGTAGGTGGCTTCGGTGTTTCTGGCAGTCTCCGCAATGGTAGTAAAGATACTGCCGGTCGGGGCAAGGTAATCGGCTTCTACACCAAACTTTGCTTCCACTTTTTTGCAGATATCGAGCAACTTTGTGCCGACATGGTCCAGGGTTTTTTTCTCTTTTTGCAGATTGCTCTTGGTGGCCTGATTGACAACGTGAAGCACAATCAGCTTGGCTCCTGTGAGACGCGCCATTTGTGCCGCATTGTCAATGGCATGATCGCCAATGCTTGTGAAGTCGGTGGCAACAAGGATTACTTCTTTTTTTTCAGGTTCCATATTGTGTGGGGTTAGGTTCCTAATGGCTAAGTGTGGTTATTAATAAAAGTCAGCCAATTTACAAAAAATTAACTCATAAATATAATTTCTTATTGTAATTGACCTTTTTTATACTGATATCGGATGAAGAGTCAATAAGATCAAGCAGTTCGCGCACCTGTGAGAGGTTTTTTTTCTTCTTTTCGTCGCGCAGCAAACGTGCCGATCGGGTAAAAAAGCAATGTGTTTCCACAAAATCGCGCTGTCGCTCGTACCAATCCCTGAAGGTAATCTTGCGGACACTGTTTTCGCTCCACTCACGGTGCAGCCTCAGGGCAGTAATAAAAAAGTCGTCGCGGCCAATGTAGTCCAGGTCGGCATCGCACAGAATTTCTTCCAGCAAGGTTTGGGGTTGCTGCGGCATGGTGGTCGATTCGATGAGCTGGCAAATTAGCGCAACCTGCATTGGCGTATAATAAAAACCCGGAAGGGTTTCGCGTGCAAACCGGCTGGCAATGGGCTCGTTGTTGTCATACGACCAGATAAAGCCCGTATCGTGATATACCGCAGCCGTGAGCAGCAGAAGCAATTCTTCCTCACTCACCTTTTCCATAATGGCAAGTGTTTCTACCGAGCGGCAAACGTCGATGGTATGCTGTGCATTGTGGTAATAAAGGCTGGGTTTTAATTCCCTGGAAAGCTTTTGAAGCACAAACTCCTTGGCACGGGCAAAATCCATGTGAGAATCAGAATAGTTGTAGTATAGCAGCGTTTGTAAACCGTGCATGCCCTGATATGGATAACCATTTACAGGCGGATTTTTCCCGTTTTTTCGATCAAAAAATGCTAACATTCAAACAAATAAAACGTCGGACAAACGCTCAACAAGGTTAAAACGTACAATTTTAATATATCGTATGTGCGGGTAATTATTTTCCGAAAGGAAATTTGTAGTAAACGGAATAATGCAGCATTACGGCGGAATTACCTTTGTTTCTGCCGAAGCCGCTAATGTAATAAGGGTTCATTTCGGAGCCCGGATTGCGGGCCAGCATCAGGCGCAGGCGCAGGTCCCAGCCCAGGTAAATGTGCCAAAACAGCTTGGTTTTCAGTCCTCCGCCAATCTCTGCCCAGTGAGCCGAATAACCTGCCTGCTCAAACGATCCTTCCACACTTCCCCAGTAAGGTTCATCGACTGTAATGCGGGGGGCCTCATGTGTGAGGGTGCCAAAACCATAGCGGAACGAAAGGAAAACTTCTTCGCCCTGCATGCGCGGATTGTCCTGCAGCAAATTGTAGCTTAAACCGGCACGAAAAAACACTCCACTGGCTTCGTAAGTATGGGTCTCGCGTTGCACCCCAATGTCCATGTTTCCCAGTTCAATGGCGGCAATCCAGTTGGGACGCCACTCATAGCCCAATGAAGCCCCGTGCATAAACACTTCGGGCTCGAGCAGATTAAGCGCAAGCCCCGACAAATCGTAGCCCAGGCTGAGCGATGGCCTGAAAACCAGTGTGTCGGCTTCCTGCTGGGCTTTCGCCGAAAGGCTATGGGCCAGGATCAGGATAAAGAAGTATTTTGATATGTTCTTCAAGGCTGTTGGTTACCAGGTTTTGATTGATTTGAAAAAAGCTGATACGATTGTTGGTGTGGCTTACTAGTTCTATATCGTAAAACATGGCAAAGCCGCATTCGGCCGAAATGAAGTTCAGTTCGGTCTGATAGTCGACCCAGAGTGTGTCGGTAATATTATCCGGAAAAATCAGCACAAAGCCCGTTCGGTTGGTTGTGGGGTTTAGTGGTACTTCAATGCTTCGCACGTTTTGACGGTTGTCGTAAATCAGGCTGTCGGGGCGACCCACGCCATATACCGTCAGGCTGTCTACCGTGTAAGGGGTTGGGTTGCCGCTGGTTACCACGGGTGTGTAAAAGCCCATACGCAAGCGATTGGCGGTTGATTCTTCGCACAACTCATCATCTTGGCAGCTCACCAGGCTAAACAGCCCGGTGAGTAGTGCCAGAATTTTTATGAACCGAGTTTTTGCGATGGTTTTCATCTCCGGCAAAAATAACAAAAATAAGGTTGAGAAAAGCCTGTCCCTGCGGTTTAGGCCAAATGGTTTTGCCGGCACGTTGAATTTTTACCTTTGTTGAAAGGAAACTGTAATGCCTGCCCTCACAAATCGCAGGGGCATGGGCCTGTTGGCCATAATCTGGTAGCGCGTGTTCCAGATATTTTCAACTGTTACATTAAGCCCCAAGCCGTAATTATCAAACTTTCGGTACCAGTGAAGGCCTGCATCGCCCGAGTGGTAGGCCGGCAATGATTCGCTATTGTCGCTGTTGGTAAAACGTTCTCCAATAATCTCATGGTCGTAAGTCAGGCTCAGGTTTTTATGAATAAAAGCCAGGTTCAGGCCGGCCCTGTTGCGGGGCACGTAAATAAGCTGCTTGTCGAGCGAAGGATCGTCGTCCGCTGTGGCTTTGGTGTTGCGAGCTATAGTGTGGTCGTAGCGCACTCTCCATTGCACCCGGTTGTGCCCTTGCTGCCAGTGGCCGCCCAGGCGGCTTTCGAGGCCGTAGCTGCGCACCTCTGCCCGGTTTTCGGGCATCCATATCCACGAGTCATCTTGGGGCAACCAGATAATCCAGTTTTTGATGTTGCGATGATAACCTCCTATGCTAACATCCTGAAAAGGGCTGAAGTTGTTGTTTTTACCATCAGACAACTTACGTTCCAGCCTCAGATCGCTACTCCAGCCCTGTTCAGGTTTAAGATCGGGGTTGCCGCCGGGGTTCCAGTAAAGGTCGTTGAGCGAAGGCAGCAGGTAGCTGTAACCGGCATTGCCTTTAATGGCCAGCTTCGGCGCCACCTTCCACGAGAAGCCCATGGCAGGCGCAAAAGGTATTTCATAATCTTTTACCATTTCCTGCCGGCCGCTTAGCACAAGCTCCAGCGATTCTTCAATGGCCTCCCACTTTGCCGAGGCAAACAGGGCAAGGCTCCGTCGGTCCTCCTCCTGTTCGTATTCGTCGGCTTTGGCCGTTATGTCCTGCACATTCACTCCACCGTTTATAATAATTCCCTTGCGGGGATTCCAGCGTGCCTCGGCTTCACTGGTAATGGTGGTAAAGTAACTGTTACCAACATAATCGAAATTGTCGGTGTAATCAAGATTATCTTCAAAGCGCGCACCTCTTAAAAAGAACAGCACCTTGGGCAGGCTCATTTGCCACTGTCCGCTCAGGCGAAGGCTCTGGTCTTTTTGCGTGGATTCATAAAAGTTAAAATCGAGGCTCGGCGGAATGTCGCGGTCGTTGTCCTGCCACCACCAGCGCAGGTCGAACTGGTGGTTGTTGCCCAGCCTGAACCAGGTTTCGTGCAGTATGCCGGTTTGCTTTAT
This sequence comes from Bacteroidales bacterium, assembly GCA_019429365.1. Lineage (GTDB taxonomy): Bacteria > Bacteroidota > Bacteroidia > Bacteroidales > UBA7960 > UBA7960. The sequence goes on from JAHYJD010000004.1 coordinate 90,810, forward strand.
TCCGGCCAGGAGCTGTTCTTCGATGGGGCTGCCGGGCTGAGTAATATTGGCAAACCGATAATTGTTGCTGGCGTTGCGGTTGAAGAAACGCAGCGTGGTCGAAAAGTTTTGCAATCCGTAGCTTAGCTTCAGACTTTGGCCCAGGTCGCCAATGCTGGCCGTGTTTATTCCCG
>JAHYJD010000171.1 GCA_019429365.1 Bacteroidales bacterium
GCTTTGTTAACTGTTTACGAGAAAATTGCCCCACATCTTAATGAACCGCTGTATACGAGACCCGTACGTACAGTGGTGTGAGAGCCTCTCCCTGTCAGCGTAGGCTGGCGGGGCGGGCTACTCGATTGAACTAAATCCCGCCTTCGCGGGATAGCTTTTCAAAAATACCCGATTCTTTCCATATCTTGTAAATTATTCACAACAAAAAAATACTGATATGAGAAAAAAATCGGGTTTTACTATTGTCGAGCAGGCTATTGTGCTTGTTCCTGAATTTGAAAAAGTTGTCCGCAAACTGGACCAACAAGTTGCTTTGCGCGGACAGAGCAAAAGTACGTTAAATAATTACATCCGGCGCATCGCCTTGTTTGTAGTTAACTTTGGCAAGCTGCCTGAGCAGATTGACCCCGAAGAGATCAACGAATATCTGGCTGCCCTGGCCCGCGACCCCAAATCACCCTCGCGAAGCAGCTTTAAACACATGGTTTACGGTCTGCGTTACTATTACCGCCTGCTTGGCATGAACAAAAATGCCATTGCGCTGCCGTCTTTAAAAAAAGACACCAAGCTGCCAGTGATCCTGAACCACCGGGAACTCAAACAGCTTTTTGCCGCCCCAACCCTGCTTAAACAGCGGATTGTACTAACCTTGATCTATTCAGCCGGTTTGCGCGGCCAGGAGGTGATCAACCTGAAGATCTCCGATGTGGATTTCGAACGAAAAACCATCCACATCCGCCAAAGCAAATACAAGAAAGACCGCATTGTTCCTCTGGCCGGAAGCATGGCAGTAGGGCTGAAAAAGTACCTGAAAGCCGAAAACCCACACATTTGGTTGTTCAATGGCAAAGAGGCAGACGGCCGTTACAGTGTTCGAGGCCTTTCATGGGTGATGCGCGAAAACCTGAAAAAAACATCCATCACAAAAGAAGTTAACCTGCATTCGCTGCGGCATTCTTACGCAACACATTTACTCGAACAGGGAATCAACATCGTAACCCTCAAAGAGCTACTTGGCCATGCCGACATTACAACCACCATGATTTATCTGCACGTAACGCAGTGTCCGCTCATTAAACCTCACAGTCCGCTGGATACGCTTTATAATTATTCCGGAAAATGAGGCCAAAATATGAACTGGCCGATGTGATAACCCGGTTCGGTTTGGGATTGATTGCCCAAACAAAACTTAGTCCGCTGCAGCTAAAAGTGCTGGGCAAAATAGCACAATGCCGAACGGCTGCACTTGGGGGACACGAGGAAGAGTGCGACAGTTGTGGTAACATACGTTATAGTTACAATAGTTGTGGCGACAGGCACTGTCCTAAATGCCAGGCAGCCAAACAGGCGTTCTGGATTAATGACCTGATGCAAAGCACTTTGCCTGTTAAACACTACCATATTGTGTTCACGCTGCCTCATCAACTTAATGCAGTTTGCCTGCATAACCAGTGGTTGTATTACGACCTGCTTTTTGCATCAGTATGGAATACCCTCCGCTCGTTTGGTTACTCGCATTATGGTGTTGAAAGCGGCGCTGTGGCTGTGCTGCATACCTGGGGTCAGAACCTTTCGCTTCACCCTCACCTTCACTGCATAGTCCCTGCAGCAGGGTATTCGCTTGATGGCCAGTGGAAAAACATCGGATCATCGGGTAAATTTCTCTATCCGGTTCATCAACTAAGCGCTACCTTTAAAGGCAAGTTCCTCGACAGCCTGAAGCGAGCTCTGCGAAAACGAAACGAGCTCTCTGTTTTCGATGATAAAGTGCAGCAGGCATATTCAACCCGGTGGGTGGTGCATTGTGAGCCTTCGCTGGCAAGCGCTGAGCATGTTGTAAAATACCTGGGACAATATACACACCGGGTAGCTATCACAAATCAGCATATACTAAAAATTACGGATGAAAAGGTAACATTCATTGCCAAAGATTACCGCGCCGATGCTGTTAAAAATCCTGTTACCCTTGATGGCGTTGAGTTCCTGCGCCGGTTTACAATGCATATCCTGCCCCAACGTTTTGTGAAAATCCGCCGGTTTGGCATTTACAACCCAACTTTCATTCGTAACCAAAAGCTGCAATTTGTTCCGCAAGAAAAGCCAGACATCCAGGCCATCATAAAGAAACAAAAAGGACCGGAGTCAAACCTGGAACGTTTGGAAAGGCTTACAGGCATTAACCCTTGCCTGTGCCCGGTATGCAAAACAGGTCGTATGATAGTTGTCAGGGAGTTGCCGCGGATCCGCTCACCCTCTCCATTCCCATACTTTCTTAAAGCAACCTCAGTATCAAACATAAACATCAACTACATTTAGTGCTCGCCACTGAAGCGGGTAAGGCATGCCCGATACCACAAAAAACTGCCTGTAAGCGTTCTTTCAATCAATAGCCACCATTGCAAAAAGCTTCAATAAGCACAAAAACCTGCAATACTTCAAAGAACGTTGAATCTGTTTATCTCCGAAAAATCATTAAAACCTTCGTTAAGTGCATAGATCGTTGTCGCATGGTTGCACTGCATCGAGCCTGTCGAGATGTAGTTCAACACCGACTCCTCGCTGGGTCTTACAGACCGCTCAGAGTCCTATTTATTGTGTGCAGTGGTTTGGTTTTAAGGATTTGAAATTATACAGTATTATCGTAAAAAACTTAGAAGAGATAAAATAAATAACTTTATGACAACAGTTTAATTAGTGTCTGTCTTTAAACTTCAAACTGTTGATAACAGAAGTATTTACGGGGTTAAAGATAAAAACAGTATTACTACTTTTAGGGAAAAATGAAATTATTTGAAGATTTGCAACTTAAGTTTGA
>JAHYJD010000172.1 GCA_019429365.1 Bacteroidales bacterium
ATCGGCGAAAGCCCCCAACCAACCAACGAACAATTTGAAAACGACCTGGGTGACGCCTGGATGGGGCTTGATCACACTAAACCCATTTGGCTTGAAGATGAAAGCCCCTCCATTGGTTCGGTATTTGTGCCGCAAAAACTATATCAGCAAATGAGCCTTGCCACCGTTGCTCGTCTCGAAATGTCAAAACCCCTTCGCGTAAAGCGCCTTATAAAAGATTATGCCAGCTATCCAAAAGAACTCCTGATTGCCTCCATTAAGAAAATTGAAAAAAGGCTTGGCGGTTTACAGGCCAAAACATCCATTCAGGCCATCGAACAGGATGACTTCGGAACGGCCATTGATATTGTGCTCGATTATTACGACAAGGCATACACCTACGACCTGGGAAAAAGGAAGCCCGAACAATTTTTGCACCTGGAAACAGCTACGGATGATGCGGCCGAAAATGCCAAACTGGTGTTGGAATTTATACACGCTAATGAAATCAAGCAGTAATGGCAAACGATAAACCCATTTATCTCGATTACAACGCTACAACACCCATTGACCCTGAAGTGGCACAGGCCATGCAGCCATACCTTGCCCAATTTTTTGGCAATCCGAGCAGCGTGCATCAGTTTGGTATGGAAACCAAAAAAGCGGTTGAAGCAGCACGACAGCAGTTAGCAAGCTTGCTCAACTGCCAGCCCGATGAGCTCATTTTTACCAGCGGGGGCACCGAAGCCAACAACTACGCCATTAAAGGCGCTGCCTATCAGCATCGTAATAAAGGCAATCATATCATTACCACTTCCGTGGAACATCCTGCCGTAACCGAAGTTTGCCAGTTTTTGCAGACACAGGGATTCCAGGTTACTTATGTGCCTGTGGATGAAACCGGCCTGGTGGATCCGGTGGAAATTGAAAAATCCATAACGCCCGGCACCATCCTGATCAGCGTAATGCACGCCAACAACGAAGTGGGCACCATTCAACCCATTGAAGAAATTGGCCGCATTGCAAAAGAACATGGCGTTTTGTTTCATTGCGATGCAGCGCAGTCGGTGGGAAAAATTGAAACCGATGTGCAAAAAATGGGTGTGGACCTGCTGTCAGTGGCCGGACATAAATTTTATGCACCCAAAGGAATCGGGGCCTTGTTTATAAGGCGGGGCGTGCAGTTGCAAAAGCTTATGCACGGCGCCTCGCACGAGCAGAACCTGCGTGCCGGCACCGAAAATGTTTTGGAGATCGTGGGGCTGGGCAAAGCCGCCGAAATTGCCCATCGCGATTTTGAGCACAACACCCGCCAAATGAGCCTGACGCGGGACCTGCTTTTCGAACGCCTGAAAGAAAGCCTGCCGCAGATAAAACTTAACGGCCACCCTGAACTTCGGCTGCCCAACACCCTGAGCATTGGTTTCCCAAATATGGAAGCCAATACCCTGCTTGATGAATTACAGGGCATGGCCGCCTCGGCCGGAGCCGCCTGCCATGCCGACCAGGTGGATGTTTCTACAGTATTAACGGCCATGAAAGTTCCCTTACAATACGCCATGGGCACCATTCGCTTTTCCACTGGAAAAAACACTACAGCGAAACAGGTTGAAGAAGCCGCCCAAATGGTATTAGAAGCGGTAAAAAAAATGGGCCTGGGAGAGGAAGAAGAAATAGAACAGGCAATTTTTACCGATGGCCCGGTGCGCCTCACCCAATTTACCCATGGCCTGGGCTGCGCCTGCAAGATCAGACCCCAGTACCTCGAAAAGGTACTTCAGGACATGCCGGCGGTTTTCGATAAAAACGTGCTGGTGGGAGCTTCCACTTCCGATGATGCCGCGGTATACAAGATCAGCAACGAAGTGGCCATTGTGCAAACCGTCGATTTTTTCACGCCCATTGTTGACGACCCTTATGCCTTTGGTGCCATTGCCGCGGCCAACGCCCTGAGCGATATATACGCCATGGGTGCAAAACCCCTGTTTGCACTCAACATAGTGGGTTTTCCCAGCAATCGCCTGCCCATGCAGGTGCTGAAAGACATCCTGAAAGGTGCCTCCGACAAGGCTGCAGAAGCCGGCATCCCGATCCTGGGCGGACACACAGTAGAAGATACCGAGCCAAAGTTCGGCATGGTAGTCACCGGGCAGGTGCATCCTGAGAAGGTGCTGACCAACTCCGGCGCCTTGCCCGGCGATGTGCTGATCCTGACCAAGCCCATTGGCACCGGCATCATTTCAACGGCAGTGAAGCGCGGACTGGCTGATGAAGAAACAGCCATGGCGGCCCGCAAAGTAATGGCCACGCTCAACGCAGCAGCCGCAAAGGCAATGGAAAACTTCCCGGTAAACGCCTGTACCGATGTAACAGGCTTCGGACTGCTGGGGCATCTTAAAGAATTAACCGAAGGATCTCGCGTTGGTGCAAACATTTTTGCTGAAAAGGTGCCCCTGATATCTGGTACCATGCAACTGGCCATGGCAGGCGCCATTCCCGGCGGCACCAAAAACAACCTGGAATTCGTTTCAAAACTTGTTGACTGGTCAGAAACCATTCCGGAAATTATGAAACTGATCCTTTGCGATGCCCAGACCTCAGGGGGGTTGCTTATCTCCTTGCCTGAAAACCTCGCCGAAATATTTCTCAAAAATCTGGAACAGAACCAGGTAACAGGAACCGTCATCGGCAAGATCACCAAAAAAGGCGAAGGCAGAATCATAGTGGATTGATGAATTATGATTGATGATTGATGAATAACTTTTTGACTTTCTGAATTTCGGACTTCGGACTTCGGACTTCGGACTTCTGCCCTGTGCATCACAGC
>JAHYJD010000173.1 GCA_019429365.1 Bacteroidales bacterium
AGCCCGTGAGCGTATCATTTCGCTGCTCGATCCAAACTCTTTTCATGAGTACGACCTCTTTGTGGAACATGCGGCAAGGGATTTTAACATGGACAAGAAGCATTTGCCCGGCGATGGGGTGATTACCGGCACGGGCACCATCAGTGGTTTCCCGGTTTGTATTTTCGCCCAGGATTTTACTGTGGCTGGGGGGTCGCTGGGGCTTATGCACGCCCGCAAGATCACCAAAATCATGGACCATGCCATGAACCTGAAAATTCCGCTCATTGGCATCAACGACTCGGGCGGTGCACGCATACAGGAAGGGGTAAATTCGCTGGCAGGCTATGGCGAAATTTTTTACCGCAACACCCTGGCATCGGGTGTAATACCGCAGATTTCGGTTATTCTGGGCCCTTGTGCCGGCGGTGCCGTATATTCGCCTGCACTTACCGATTTTGTGTTTGTGGTCGACAAGATCTCCAAAATGTTTATTACCGGCCCCGAGGTCATCAAATCGGTGCTGGGCGAAGAGATCAGCATGGAAGAGCTTGGTGGTGCGCGTGTACACAGCGAAATTACCGGCAACGCCCACTTCTTTGCTGAGAGTGAAGCCGAATGTTTCGACCAGATCAAAAAGCTGGTTTCGTATATTCCCTGGAACAACACCAAAAAAGCCGATGCATTCCCCAAAAAGGCACCCAAAACCAGGCAATTCAAGATTACCAATATCATTCCCACCGACCCGCGCGAACCCTATGATGTGCGCGACGTGATACGCTCCATCAGCGACGACAGCGACTTTTTTGAAGTGCAGGAGTTGTTTGCTGCCAACATTGTGATTGGCTTTGGCCGCATGAACGGGCAAACCGTGGGATTTGTGGCCAACCAACCCATGGTGCTGGCCGGGGTACTTGATGTGGATTCTTCCGACAAGGCCGCCCGCTTCATACGCTACTGCGATGCCTTTAACATTCCGCTGGTAACGCTGGTCGACCTGCCCGGGTATCTGCCCGGCATCGATCAGGAGCATGCCGGGGTAATTCGACACGGCGCCAAAATCCTGTATTCTTACAGCGAAGCCACCGTGCCCAAGATCACCGTTATTTTGCGCAAAGCCTATGGCGGCGGATACATCGCCATGTGCTCGCGACACCTGCATGCCGACTTTGTGTTTGCATGGCCCACGGCCGAAATTGCCGTAATGGGCCCCGAAGGCGCAGCCAACATTATTTTCCGCAGCGAGATTATGAATGCCGAAAACCCCGAAGAAGTGCGCCGCACCAAAGTGGAAGAGTACAAGCAGAAATTTGCCAACCCTTACGTGGCTGCCGCACACGGCTATATCGATGCCGTGATTGAGCCCGACGAAACCCGCCGCTTTGTGGTACACGCCCTGGATATATCTTCGCAGAAATCAGAGAAAAGTCCTGAAAAGAAGCATGGAATACCGCCGTTTTAAAAGGCAGTAAAAATTGCTTTAATGGAAATGTTACTTAAATCTGAAAAAAATGGAAGATCAATTTAATGTAAACGACCAGGAACAGTTTGTCGATTTTGTGATCGATAACGATGTGTACCGCACCACCCTGAACAAAACATACAAAAAACGCAAGCCCTACGAGCCGCACAACCCGAAAAAGATCACTTCCTTTATGCCCGGAACCATTCAGGAGGTGTTTGTTGCCCCGGGGCAGGAGGTTACTGCAACCACAGTGCTCTGTATTCTGGAGGCCATGAAAATGAAAAACCTCATTTTCCCTCCCTACAACGGGGTGATTAAGGCCATAAACGTGACCTCCGGACAAATGGTTCCGAAAAACTTTGTACTGATTGAACTTGAATAAAACCTTTTAACCAATCAAAGAAGTTGCTTCCGGGCTCCTCGCCAGGAAGCAACTTTTTTTATGCTATGGAAATCGTATTTGCCAGCAACAACACACACAAACTGCACGAAATAGCCGCCATCCTGGGGCCAGCCTTCAAACTGAAGAGCCTGACCGACATTGGCTGCCATGAAGATATTCCTGAGCCCTGGCCCAGCCTCGAAGAAAATGCCCTTGCCAAAGCCCGCTTTGTTTACGAGCGCTTTGGTTTCAACTGCTTTGCCGACGATACCGGACTGGAAGTGGAAGCGCTGGACGGAAAGCCCGGAGTGCTATCGGCCCGCTACGCCGGACCCGGCAAAGACAGCCGCGACAATATGCTGAAACTGCTCGATGAGCTCAAAGGCACCGACAATCGCCGGGCCCGATTCCGGACCGTCATTGCGCTGATAATGGATGGCAAGGAACATCTTTTCGAAGGCATTGTGGAAGGCCACATTATTTATGCCCCGCAAGGCACCGGCGGCTTTGGCTACGACCCGGTTTTTGTACCCGTCGGCTATGACCAAACCTTCGGAGAACTGCCCGCTGACCTGAAAAACACCATAAGCCACCGCTACCGCGCCATTGATAAACTCGTCCGATTCCTTAAGGAGAAGTGAGACTGCCGCTACGCGGCTTTTTTCGCTTCCTCGCCTTTACTACCCCTTACCACTATCAACTACTGCTTTGACCTGAGCCCTGCGCTCTGAGCCTAAAACCAATCAACCTCCCCTGCGCTGATGAGCGGACTTGCCAACCCTCCGTAATGGGTCTAGAACCCCGAACCTTGAACCTTAAACTTTGAACAATTAACCCCTTATCCCTAAACACTTATCCCTAAACACTAATTACCGATTGCTTCCAGAATCACAATGGTAAACAGCTCCCGTATGGGGATGCCTTCAATGGCAGCTTGCTGAGGCACTATGCTTGTTTCGGCCATGCCGG
>JAHYJD010000174.1 GCA_019429365.1 Bacteroidales bacterium
TTTTAACGGGGGGGAAAGAAACCTTAAGGTAGACCTGTACAATCCAGTTTGCGACGACCCTGAAGGTGTTTCGCGTAAGCCCCTGGTAATTTTTATTCACGGGGGGGGGGATTCTTGACTGGCAATAAGGGTGAAGGAACGATTGCCAGGCTGAGCAGGGAGTTTGCCAAGCGGGGGTATGTCACGGCCAGCATAAACTATCGCCTTGGGATGATCAGCGACGACGGTAACTGGACCTGTAATTATTCCGATTACGCCTGTATGTTTGCCACCGATGAGGCCGAGTGGATCAGGGCGCTTTACAGGGGAATACAAGACACGAAAGGAGCCATCCGATACCTGGTGAACCGCCAGGAGGAATACAGGATAGACCCTGACAATATTTTCCTGGCAGGGGAAAGCGCCGGCGGGTTTATTGCATTGGGGGCTGCCCTGCTCGACATGGAAGAGGAGAAATTTGCCGAAGCATTTGCTTTGGATGACGCCCCCCACCCCCACAATAATGCCTTATCATGCCCTCATAACCAGGGACAGGTATTTGATAACAACTTTATAGCCCGTCCCGACCTTGGCAGCATTGATGGCGGCATTGAACCATCAAATGTTCCTTATACCATCAGAGGCGTTGGCAACATTTTCGGTGCCCTGACAGCCGACTTGCTGGAAATGATTCCAGCGGGAAAACCAAAACCAGCCATTTACCAGTTTCATCAGCCTTGCGATCTGGTGGTGCCCATCGATATTGGCGTCATTGGGAAAGGGCTTAATTGGTGCTTCACCAAAGGCTATGGCTGCTATGGAGTGGCCAATACGCCTGTGGTATTTGGGAGTAGAGCCATAAGCGACCTGAATGCGCAAAACGCCTACGGCTATCTGATCCAGAACAATTTTACCACCACTGTATTTCCTAACAGCTTCCTGTTTGGCAGTGCAAGTTGCCTGGACCAGGTAAATAATCCCTGTCACTCCTACGACAGTTTCACTTTGCGTGAAAATAACATGGCCATTTTCTTTGCTTCACAAGTAGCTATAACCAACATTTGCGACCCAAATTATACTACCGGAATAACCCTCCAACCTATTGCGGATCGGGTTGAGATTTTCCCGAATCCTGTGCGCGACCAACTCAGCATACGCAACAGTGGCCCTGAACTTATTCATTACCAGGTAACGGACCTGAGGGGCCAGCTAATTTCACAAGGCACCCTGCAGGCAACAGCACAGTGCAAATCAACTTTGCCGGACTTCCCGGCAGTCTTTATTTTATCAGGGTTTTCGACGGGAACAATAAAATCCTTACGCGCAAGATCATAACTTTATAAAAATTTTTCAACACTCACGTGTTTCATCGCCTCCCTCCTGCTCAGTGGCGCCAGTTCATGGGTGTTTGCAAATTCGAGCACGGCCTCGGGATTGGTGCGGGCGTACTGACGCAAAGCCCAGCCAATGGCTTTCTGAATAAAAAACTCCTTGCTGCCCAGGTGTGGTTTAATGTATTTGAAAAGCAATTTCTGGTCGGTGTCTCTTTTGTAAGAAAGCTGAAAAAGAATGCTCGTGCGCACCAGCCACATGTTTTCGCTTTGGTTCCATGGGCCTGTGACATGGTCGATGAGCGCCGGATACCTGCGGAAGTAATCTCCCACGATGCCCGAGGCAATGGCATCCACCGTATCCCACCACGAATGGGTCAGGATTATTTTCTCAAACAGTTTCCAGGTGTCTTCGGTCCATTGCTTCTTCATTTTCCCCGTAAGGGAGATGGCAAAATAATGAAACTCGCGCTGGGGCTGCCGGAAAAGATCATCCACTATCGCCTCAAGTTCTTCAAATGGTGGCAGCCCATACTAGGCAAAAAAGGCCCGATTGATGCGAGTGCGGTCGGGGGTCTTAATGCCGAAAAACGCAAACTGGTTTTTCATGTATTTCTTCATCCAGAAGGCATTGTCCTCATGGGCATGCTTTTGATAGGCCAGGGCAAGGGGTTGGATGTAGGGGTGCATAAAAAGAAGATTAGCAGATTTGGGGATTAGCAAATTAGTAGATTAGTAAAGTTAAAAAAATCCTTATTTTCGCCAATGCTAGGATTTACTTTATGACAAAAAAAGAGCGTTTTGAATTTGTGCTGAATTATTTTGCCGCGCATCAGCCGGTGGCAGAGACGGAACTGGTGTATGAGAACCCATATCATTTGCTGGTGGCAGTGATTTTGTCGGCTCAGTGCACCGACAAACGGGTGAATATGATCACCCCGCCTTTTTTTGAGCGTTTCCCGGTACCGGAAGTGTTGGCCGTGGCGCAGCCCGAAGAGGTATTCCAGGTTATTCGTTCCTGCTCTTACCCCAACGCCAAATCTAAAAACCTGATTGGCATGGCGCATAAGCTGGTAAACGAGTTTGGCGGGGTGGTACCTTCAGAAGTCAGTGAACTGATGAAACTCCCCGGCGTGGGCCGCAAAACTGCCAACGTGATCGCTTCGGTGGTGTATGACAAACCCGCCCTGGCCGTTGACACCCACGTTTTTCGCGTTTCTGCCCGCATCGGCCTTACCACCAATGCCAAAACGCCCCTGGAAACCGAAAAGCAACTGCTGAAACACATACCCACCCACCAGGTTGCCATTGCCCACCACTGGCTCATCCTTCACGGCCGCTACGTGTGCCAGGCCCGCCGCCCCAAGTGCGAAGAATGCCCACTGACTAAAGCCTGTAAGTTCTTCCAAAAAAAATAATGATGATTTAGGATTTAGGATTGATGATTAACTTCGCTGAGCTCATCCACATTTCAGCGGATT
>JAHYJD010000053.1 GCA_019429365.1 Bacteroidales bacterium
TCAAATCATTGTTGTCCGGTAAATTCTTTTAGATTTCTCTCCCGCACATGCGGGATCGAAATGACAAGGGGTTTGCGGTTTTTTGCGAGGGTGGGGGTTGGCAGCACCGAAGCCGCCTCCACCCCCCACCCCGAAAGACTTAATTAACTGTCATTCCGAACGGAGTGAGGAATCTCTAATATTGAAGGTATTGCAGCTATACACCTCCAAAAAAATTTTTGCAAAAATCCTTGCGGGAATAAAAAAATTGTTTTATCATTGTGATATCATTTTAATATCATAAACCATGGAAAAAGAAAAACGTTTGTCGCCCTATATGGGTTACCTGGGCTTGTTTTTTGCCCTTGCCTTCCTGATTGGCCCGGTTGCCCTGGCCATTACCCTCAATAACCCCTGGTGGTTATTTCTCCTGCTCCTTGATGCGCTCTGCTGGATCGGATTACAGATTGTAAACCCCAACGAATCGGTTGTACTGGTGCTGTTTGGAAACTATTCGGGCACCATAAAGCATTACGGTTTTTACTGGATCAACCCTTTCTTTACCCGAAAAAAAATCTCCCTTCGTGCCCGCAACCTGAACAGCGACCCCATTAAGGTGAACGACAAGCTGGGAAACCCTATCATGATAGGCATTGTGCTGGTTTGGAAGGTGGAAAACACCTTTAAAGCAGCCTTTGAGGTAGATGATTACATCCGCTTTGTGGATGTGCAGAGCGAGGCCGCCATTCGCAAGCTTGCAGGTGCATACCCTTACGACAACTTTGATGACCTGGAGGCAGAGATCAGTCTTCGGGCTGGAGGAGAAGAAGTAAACAGCGAGCTGGAAAAGGAGCTGGTTGAGCGCCTGGCCATTGCAGGCATCCATGTGATTGAAGCACGCATTGCCTACCTGGCTTATGCATCAGAAATTGCAGGTGCCATGCTTCGGCGCCAGCAGGCCACAGCCATTGTTGCCGCCCGCCAGAAAATTGTAGAAGGTGCTGTGAGCATGGTAGAAATGGCCCTGGAGCAATTGTCGCAAAAAGACATTATTGTTTTGGATGAAGAAAAGAAAGCTGCCATGGTTAGCAACCTTATGGTGGTACTTTGTTCCGACAAGGATGCCAGCCCGGTCATCAATACCGGTACCTTACACCAATAAACCGTCTATGAATAAGAAAAAACCATTTGTCCTGCGCTTACAGCCAGAAATGATGGAGGCGTTAGAAAAATGGGCTGCTGACGATTTCCGGAGTGTCAATGGCCAGCTGGAGTGGCTTATACACCGGGCTCTAAAAGAAGCCGGTCGCTATAAGCCACCCAAAGGCCCGGCATCCGCCAATCCAGGCGAAAAAAAATAATATCATGGAAACAGGTTTAAAAGAGAAATTGTTTCTTTTCTGTATCAACCAGGAAAAGGGAATCATTCGGCAGCGGCAAAACCTCAGCACCCTGCTCTTTTACGCTTCCCTCCTTGAACTTGCCAGAAAAGGCGTATTGAAGATTGAGGATGGCCGCTGGTATTTCCAGCAGCAAGATACGGGCGATCCTGTGCTCAACGAAGTGATCAGAATACTCATGCCAAGGGATGGACAAAAAACCTCGTGGGTACTGGGCCGCACGCCATTCCAGATAACTCGATTATTTACCAGGCAAGTGGAATGGATGAAAGCCACGAAGCTGGTGCAGGTCAGAGAGGTTACCTTTCTAGGGTTGAAACTTGGTTATCGTTTCCGGATCAGCAAGCCCGACCAGATGAAGCCTGATTTACTGAAGTTTGAGCGGGTGCTCATATACGGTCGCCCTCCTGACCTTAACACCCACTTGCTTATCATTTTATTTGGGATTTCTGAACAAATAAAACACCTGTTTCCCAGCAGCGAAAACAAGAGAAGAGCCCAGGAGCGCTTTAAGGAATTGAGCAAACTCCCCCCGGAAGAAAATCCGGAGGCCTATACCTTGATTTTTAAGAAACTTCAAGAGGCCTTGAGGGCTAAACGGGCAGCCAGGTCGTAAGCAGTGCACAGACCTCCCTTTGCTGATCGTCAACAATACGGTGCACGCACTTGGTTTTTTCTTCTTGCTGAAAAACTTCCACCTGCGAGCTGATTCGTTGCCCGTAGGTGGTTTCTTTTTTAAACACAATCTTAATGTTCTCAAGCTGGTGTTTTCTAAGTAAGCCTGGTGGCAGAGCCTCCAGGGCCCAATCGACATAGCGCACGTTGTTCACATGCTCGTTTATGTCGATATCGGCTTGTCTTACGTTGAACTCTTTTGTAAATTCAACCTTTTGCAAAGCAGGGACTTCTGCCATTTCAAGCTTCGACTCGGGCTGACCTGAGTGCCCGTAGGCACGCTTCATATCTTCAGTAACACGCAATGGTCTTTTGCTTTGGGTGTTCACAAAGATCCAGGCCGATTGGGCTGAAACCAGTATTTCGCCATTTTCGGCATACACCCAGAATTGCCGAAATCCCATAAACCCTGCAATGGAAACCGGAAGGGTGCGGATACGAATGCGCTGCCCAAACACAGGGGGCTTGTGGATGGTAATATCCCATTTATAGAGCATCCAGATAACACCATGCTCCCTGTAATAATCGAGGCCCACCTTGCGCTCCTCGCTTTGCATCAGTGCCACCTCTTCAAAATAATTCATCAGGTTGGAAATGCGGAGTTGCTGGCCTTTGCCGGTTTCGTAATAATGAACAGTATAGTTTTTCTCAAAGAAGTTATTTCCCATGACAATGGCTTAAATTAAGGCCCAAATATCGTGAAAAGGCGGCAATTTTCCCTTTCAAAAATCAAAACTTGACCCGGGCACAAAAAACCATTACCTTTGAAGTACGGGGAAGTTTGTTATAAAACACTGAATATCAAATTGAAAACAAGATAATCATGAAAATTACCATAATAGCAGCCGTTGCCAACAATCATGTGATAGGAGCCGACAACAAACTGCTTTGGCATTTACCAGCCGACCTAAAACATTTTAAATCGGCAACCATGGGTCACACCATGATCATGGGCCGCAAAACTTTCGAGTCGATTGGCAAGCCACTGCCCGGCAGGCGCACCATTGTAGTAACCCGAAAAGAGGACTACTCTGCCCAGGGCTGCGACATTGCCCATTCGCTGGAAGATGCCTTTAAGATGATCAAAAAAAGCGAGGAGGGTTTTGTGGTGGGCGGTGCCGACATTTACCAGCAAACTATAGATTTACACCAGACGCATAAGCTTATTATTACCAGGGTGTTTGCTTCGTTCGAAGGCGATGCATTTTTTCCTGATGTGGACCCCGAAAAATGGGAACTTGTTGAGCGAAACGATTACAAAGCTGATGAGAAGAACCCATACGATTTCAGCTACCTGACTTACAAGCGCAAATAGGTTTTCTGCGTAAAATCAGGTTTTCTGCTTTTGCTTCCTTGCGGCAGGAAACAGCACATTATTCAGGATGAGCCTGTAGCCCGGTGAATTGGTAAACAGGTTCAGGTCTGTGGGTGGATCGCCCACAAAATGGCGGTAATCTTCGGGGTCGTGCCCCCCAAGAAAAGTAAAGGTACCCTTACCAAGGGTGCCATGCAAATAACGGGCTTCTTCCTTGGCCCGGGTTTCACCCAATATGGTCACAGAGGGTTTTATCAGTTCATTTCTGAAAGCCGTTGTCTGACCCATAAAACCTTTCAAAATGGTTGCGTGGTTTTGGGTAAGCATGGTGGGCACCGGATCCCATTTGGCCGAAAACTCAAAAAGGGTAAAAAAGTCGGTACGCTCATCGCGGCCTGTTTTAGGCACATCAATATTCGACTTTTCATAGATATTTGGGCTGGTAACTATTTCGAAATTCTGGAAGGCGAAAGTACGGCTGAAGTCGAGCTTTTGCTGTGCCTGCGGATCCACCGGGTCGCCATCGAACACTTCATGCACAATATCCACGCCTTCGGCGGCCAGGGCAATGTCGATGCTTTCGGGTGCCGAGCACATGGCAAACATATAGCCGCCACCGGCCACAAAGTCGCGGATCTTTAATGCCACAGCAAGCTTCAGGTCAGAAACCTTTCGGTATTCCAGTTTTTGTGCGGTTGACTCTGCCAGCCGAACATCTTCTTTATACCAGGGCGCATTGCGGTAGGCAAACCAGAACTTGCCGTATTGCCCGGTAAAGTCTTCGTGATGCAGGTGCAGCCAGTCGTACATGGGCAAAATACCCGACAGCACCTGCTCATCATAAATGGGATCGTAGGGAATTTCGGCGTAGGTTAAGGCCAGGGTCACGGCATCGTCCCAGGGAAGGCTGTTTGGCGGGGTGTAAACGGCAATGCGCGGCACCTTGTGCAGTTTGATTTCTTCCATGTTCACTTCCGGGTTGGCAATTTCCTGCAGAATGGCATTGGCCTGCACATCGGCAATTACCTGCATGCTGACCCCGCGGACAAGGCACTCTTCTTCAAAAGTGGGATGGTGCGGAAACATAAAACTACCACCGCGGTAATTGAGCAGCCAGCTAACCTCCACATCTTTGGTAAGCACGTAATAGGCAATTCCATAGGCCTTTAAATGATTTCGCTGGGTGTTGTCCATCGGAATCAGGACATAGGCTGCCTGTGCCAGAAGCGAAAAGAAAACAAGTACAGAAAATATTATAAGTTTCTTCATGGTCATGAAAATGGAAGATCATCATAAAAAACGAAAAAAACCACGGCTTATTCTGCCAAAGTTGTGCCAATGGCCATGCTTTAAATAATGAAAGGCGAAAAGAGGGAAAAAGTTCAACAGCAGGCCTCTGATCAGAAAGGCACCGAGTCGTCTTCGTCCATTTGATTCATTTTCGATGGCAAGGTGACGGTTTTTGGATTATCGTCAAATGAGCCGGATGGTTTTATTGAACTGGAGTAATCGTAGTCGGCAGTTTCGTATTCAGCAAATCGGGCGAACTTACTGATGAAGCGCAGGTTCACATCGCCCAGGCTACCATTACGGTGCTTGGCAATGATAATTTGCGCCAGGCCTTCAGTGCTGCGTCCCTGCTCATCTTCGTTAATCTGGTAATACTCCGGACGGTAAATAAAGAGGACCATATCGGCATCCTGCTCAATAGCGCCTGATTCGCGAAGGTCGGACAGAATGGGGCGTTTGGAGCCCGCGCGGGTCTCAACGGCACGACTGAGCTGCGACAGGGCAATAACGGGTATGTTCAGTTCTTTGGCAAGGCTTTTCATGGAGCGCGAAATATTGCTGATCTCCTGTTCGCGATTGCCACGGTTATCGGTGCCGGCGGTCATCAGCTGAAGGTAGTCAACAATAACCATTTGTATGTTATGCTGGGCTTTTAGCCGGCGGCACTTGGCCCTCAGTTCAAAGATCGAGAGGGCGGGTGTATCATCGATAAACAGGGGCGCATCGGTAAGGTTGGCAATACGCGCATTGAGTTGCTGCCATTCGTACTGCTCCAGGTTTCCGCGTTTCAGTTTGTCGGCTTCCAGTTCGGTTTCACTTGCAATAAGACGGGTAACCAACTGCACGCCTGTCATCTCGAGCGAGAAAACGGCAATTGGGGTTTTAAAATCAACGGCAATG
Organism: Bacteroidales bacterium; assembly: GCA_019429365.1. Lineage (GTDB taxonomy): Bacteria > Bacteroidota > Bacteroidia > Bacteroidales > UBA7960 > UBA7960. Next base: position 5,560 of record JAHYJD010000053.1, read on the forward strand.
TTGCGAGCCATGGAAAGCACAAAGGCGGTTTTACCCATACCCGGCCTGGCAGCCATTACCACCAGGTCGGCCTTTTGCCAGCCTGCGGTAATCCTGTCGAGTGCGGCAAACCCGGAAGGAACGCCACTCAGATGACCTTCGTTCTTCTTCGCCTTTTCAATGTTTTCAACGGCTTCACGCACCAGGTCCATCATGGTACTGTAGCTGCGCCTGAGGTTAGTTTCGCTAACCGCAAAAAGCTCACGTTCAGCCCGGTCGAGGATATCGAACACATCGGTAGTATCCTCGTAACAATCCTTAATGATTTCTGAAGAAATTCGAATCAACTGGCGCTGCAAAAACTTTTGCAGCACAATGCGTGCATGGTACTCAACGTTGGCAGCCGAAGCCACCCGGTTGGTCAATTGCGAAACATAATAGGCACCGCCCACCAGTTCCAGGTTACCCTGCTTTTTCAGCTCCTGGGTTACCGTAAGGATATCAACCGGCTTTGAATCGGAAAAAAGGGAAAGAATAGCGGCGAAAATTTTCTGATGCGCTTCTTTGTAGAATACCTCTTCTTTAAAGATATCGATCACATTGCTCACGGCATCCTGCTCAAGCAGCATGGCGCCCAAAACGGCCTCTTCCAGGTCGACTGCCTGCGGGGGCACCCGTCCGTGATCCAGGTAATCAACCCCTGCTGTTGTTCTTTTCCCTTTCCTGGCAAGGGTTTCACGAGTTTGTTGTTCCTTTTGTTCCATTTTTCAAAATTAATAATTCAAACATGAGGGGAGGTAGTTTTTCCGAAATAATATTAACAATCGGAAAAAAAGTATGCAATGCAGCAGCCAACAGGCATTTCAGGCCTCAGCCATTTTGCGGGCAAGCTCAACCAGCTTTACAGTATTTGAAACACGGGCTGAATGAAAGGCCTCTACCTCGCGCAATACCTTGTCAAAATCGTCATTGTGGTTTCCGAGGGCCAGCTTTTCAATGGCCAGGGCGGCTTCCAGCCGGGTTTTTATCTTGCCTGCCGGCTTCAATACAGGCTGATGGAGGCCGGCAAGTATTACTTCCGGACTATCGGCATGGCGCATTCCAGGCCAGGCAATACTATAATCGTTGAAAGGCTGAGACAGATCGATGCTTCGCGCAAGCAAGAGTTCAACTTTCTTTTGCAAAGCCTGTTCGGCACCGACATTTTTCAGCAAAAAGTCCCAATCAGGCTGTGGTCCAAAAATCAATATGGTTTCGAAACCAAGCACCGCATCAATTATTTCCTCAAGCATTTCCCTTTCGGGGAAAGCCGGGGTGGTGAAAAGGACAGCTTGATTTTCAGATGCCTCCAGCCCCTTTAAAGCAAAAGAATAGGGAACGGACTGATAGGGCCTGGTATCCTCAAAAATGGGCATAGCCGGAATAAAGTCGAGCCAGGAGAAAACCGCAGCAGGCATTTTTATCTGATCCAGGAAAGCTTTCAGGTCTTTTGAAGCAACCGCGGCTTGCCCCATGGCCATGCTTTTTACCTGCCGTGCGATGGTTTTTTCGTCCAGCTCAGTTTCGGGGATATCCTCAGCTTTTATGATCCCGCTTTCAAAATACTTGAATTTTTGCGCTTCATCCAAACCTTTCAGATCGAACACCGATCCAGCCGGCACATTTTTCCAGCAATGGCCAATAAAATCGCAGGGATAGGGCTTGTGGCATTGCGGGCCAATGGGAATCGGCGGAGAGTTTTTAAGTTCGATCACTTCTTTCAGCTTCTCAATTTTCCGGCCCACCTGCTCCTGCCTTCCAAGCACAACCGGCAACACGCTTTCAATTTTGAAGAGTTCGGCAGGATTTATCGGGCCTTTCCTGACAAAGGCAGTATTGATGTAAGCTAATGAAAAATCTGAAATTTCGATGCCTGAGCCTTTCATGACAAAATACTGCAGCGAAGCATCCCATAGATAGGTCTCTGAAATGGCCTTGCTGCTTTTTACCTCAATGGCCTTCCAGCCTGCTTCATCTTTCACCAGAATGTCGAGGGCAATAATAACGCCGGCATGCTCAAAAGCCGCCTCGTAAATCACCTTTTGCCCGGCATCCATCAGTTCGCGCGTTTTAACCACCGAAGCCGCCATTTGGAAATGGGTGGCGGGCGAAGCATCTACCCCTCCGGGAAAAAGTTCCTGGGCATAGACCCCAACATTGGTGCCGCGCGAGAACTTTGCCAACTGCTCAGGCGAAAGCCGGTCGCGCAAAAACGGCCGCTTCTTATGCAGGTAAAGCGACTTCTGGCATTGCAAGCCGCGGATAAAGGTAGATTTTGACAGGACGGCGGATAATTTCTTTGCAGGCATTGCTCAAAATAAATAACACAAAGAAAAGGAAAAGATTCGACCTGTTGTTGAGAAAAATTTGGAAAAAGCCGGGTTGCCGAATTATTTCCAAAAACTAATTAAACGTTCACGTGAAAACCGAATTCCAAATGATTTGAAGGAACCACCAAACGCATTATCTTTACATAATATTTAATCTTATGATTATTCGGTTATTACAGAGGGTTGCTCATTTGCTTGATGAAGCGGGCATTCCATATATGCTTTCGGGAAGTATTGCACTCAACCTATACACCATCCCCCGAATGACCCTCGACATTGACATCGTAATCGAACTCAACGTTAATAATCTTGAAAGCTTTCTAAAACTCTGGGGAGAGAATTATTATTTAAACCCAGCTACAGTGCGACAGGAGGTAAAACGCACCGGAATGTTCAATATAATTGATTACGAGAGTGGCTTTAAAATAGACTTCATTGTTCGAAAAAACACGAACTACCGCTTATTGGAATTTCAAAGGAGAAAAAAAGAAAAGATTAATGATGTTGAAGTGTGGATGGTAAGCCCTGAAGACCTGATCATCTCAAAACTGGAATGGATTCAGCTTTTGCAGAGCGAAAAACAAATGGAAGACATCAGAAACCTGCGCTCCTTGCCTGGCATTGACTTGTATTACATCAAGAATTGGTGCAAAAAACTAAATTTAAACACATTCGATTTGTTATAAAATGCTGGATACGCCCGAAAACATCCTTCAAAAACAAAGGGAGATCATTCACGCCAAAAGTCCGGAAGAGCGATTCAGGATCGGCATTGAAGCTATTCATTTTGGGCGGATAATGGTAGAAAGCAGCATAAAACAAAGAAATCCCCTTATCTCAGAAATTGACCTTAAGATTGAAACCTTTAAAAGATGCTACTCCCAAACTTTTGATCCTGATGAGCTTAATGAAATCATTAATGGCCTTAGAGCCTACCTGGAAAAGGTTTTACAAGCTAATCAAAAGGGTTGATTTTTGATTCGACCCTCGCAAAATCAGTATCTTCCTTTTAATTCTTATCAAAACCTGAAATACACACTTGCCAGCACATTTCGGGGCCTAATGATGTATTCCTTGCTCATGGTCATTAAGCCCCCTATAGCATTATTGGCATACACATTTTGGTTAAAGGCATTTCTGAGCGACAAATTAATACCACCTGGTTTAACGCCTTACATAACGCTTGCAGGCGCAATGACAAATTTTTCATTAATTATGTCACTGCAATGACATATTTTATATAAATTTTGTCAGTTGAATGTCATATTAAGCATTTATTTAAAGCACCCAACGCTAAATTCACACTGATCAATACTGAAAATTATCTGAAGTTTATTACGCTAAAGGATTTGTAATTTATTTAGTCAGGGCATGAACGGTAGTCATACCCTGACCCGAGGGAACCAGTGAGCCTGGACCTGCACGTTATCACAAAATAAATTCCTCCATATTGCCCGGATGCACGAGCTTTTGCGAAGCAACTGTGTAAGAGCGGAGAAAGGTTTTAGAAAATCGGGCGTTTTTTTTCTCTTTCCATTTGAATTCGAAAAGATGATACGCGCTATTTACCTCTTCAATATAATCTATTTCCTGCTGCTGGGTTGTACGCCAAAAATATGATTTCGCGTCAGACTCATTGTAGCGATTGTTTTTTAGCCTTTCGCTAATGATAAAATTTTCCCACAAAGCGCCGGCATCTGTCCGGGATTGTACCGGCTGAAAATTTCCCACTATGGCATTACGGATGCCATTGTCCCAAAAATAAATTTTCTTTCCTTTTCTGATCTCATTCCGTACATTTTTATTCAAAGCTGGTAAACGAAAGATGATATAAGTTTTCTCAAAAATAATCCAATAATTTCTATAATATTTTTTGATTTAAATCAATTATTATTATAATTTTCTCTGATTTAAATCAGATTTCACTATGTTTTTTACGACATGCCCTGCAAAGCGGCAATTAGCTTCGCTGAGCCTGACTGCCGTCAGGCAGGCTCCCATCGATCGGTTGCATTGCCGATTTGGACATCATTGAATTTGTAATTCAATAGATTTAAGTTCATATTACTTCCCCATGGCACTGCTGCTGACTTTAACTTTAACTTAAAATCAAGGCTATACTACCTGTTCCTTCTCAAACTCCTCAGCGGGTTCATCATGCGGTTAAAGAGGCTGATGTCTTCGGTAATGATTTGGGCTACGTCTTTCAGTTTGGCATTATGGCCCGGATTGATTAGGCAACTTGTCTTTTTAGGTTGCTCAAACTTGTTATTCGGCCAATTTCTTCTTGTATGGTAATCTATCCGCAAAAATTTTTGGTAATTTGTGTCACAAATGTTTGGCCTGTTTCGACTTAATTAAAAGCACTTGCGTTTGGAGTCATTTGAAGAATTGTATCAGAATCATTACCAGGCTTTGCATCGTATTGCACAAAAAATGATGTGCCATGATGCTGCAAATGATATCGTTCAGGATGTTTTTATAGATTTTTTTCAAAAGACAAAAAATGGGGTTCAAATAAAGCACCCCAAAAGTTACCTCTACCGCGGCACCTTAAACAAGTGCATTGACGAGCAAAGAAGGACCCAGAAGTTTGCCGACCGGCAAATCGATAAAGAGACAACGGATGGCCGGTTTGATTATGAAAAACAGGAAACAAGGGAGTGCATCAGGCATTGCCTGTCTAACCTGGAAACGAGAGACAGGGAACTCACGCTTTTATACAGCGAGGGACTTTCATACAAAGAGATGTCTGAGATTACCCAAATCCCGCTCACGTCAATAGGCAAAACGCTGGCACGAGCCTTGAAAAAACTGGAAAAAGAACTAAAAGTCAAAGGTTATGAATTGCCTTAAGGAAGAACAAATACAGCAATACCTCGACAATGAATGTGGGCCAAAGGAAAAGGAGGCCATCAAACGGCATCTTGAGGTTTGCACCGGCTGCCAGGAAGCCTTGATTAAGCAACACCAGCTTTCTGTCGAGATGAAGCAATCGCTGGATTTGCTGGTAACAACCCAACCAGCCATCCCAGCGTTTAAATTTCCCGAAAGGCTTGGTAAAAAAAGACGTATTGTTGTCAAATACCTGTTGCCGCTGGCTGCAGCCGCAAGTTTACTGCTTTTGGTATTGCTGCGCCCACTGTCTGAATCCGGCAAAACACCCATCAACGGTCAAAGCATACAATTTGTGCAAACCGAAGAGTTCGATGCCAACAAACCAGTAACCGACTATCCCATGATTATGATCATTGTGGCACCTGACGGCACTGTAACCCAAACAAGAATTAACTGACTTAAAGCATATAAAAATGAAAACACTGAAAATCGCATTATTTCTCGGCATTTTATTTTCCGTGCCGGTCTCAGCCCAAAACCTGATTGAAACCTATAAATCAGGAAAAGTAAACCTGGTGGCCGACCCTGCCTTTGGGCAGAATGTTAACTGGGATAAGGTATTTGAAACTTACCACGACACGCTTTTCGGCAGATGGCGGGGCAATGACAAATCACTGACGGTATTGCCCGACGGCTCCGCAGTGATAAGCCATACCTACAGAGACTTCTACACGCGCTTTGATGCCAACGGACGCTTTGTGGAAGAGTTTGGTGTAAAAAGGCCGGGCGGTGGCATTTATAGCAGCTTGCGGCATATGCAGGGGGTATTGAATAACAACATCCTGTTTTCGGGCCTGGACAATATGGGAAACATGCTTTGTTTTGACCTCAGGGGAAACCTGGTTAAAACCCTCAAAATGGATTACATGGCCCGCCAGATCATTGCATTGCCCAATAACAACCTTGCCCTGGTGGGCTGGGTTTTGTGGAGTGATAAGGTGAGGGAGTTTGTGGCCATCATTGACTACGAAACAAATAAAGAAAAGATCATTTGGGATCACTTCGACCCGCGCACTTTCAGGTCGGGTACACACAGGTTTAATTACAGCTATAATTTCAGCGAGGGCGGAATGATTAGTATTAACACCATGCCTTTTACAAAAGTTTTGGGTTTGAGCCACCCTCCGCAAATTGCCAGTGTTGGAAATACCCTTATTGTAACCATTCCCACAACTGGCGAAATACGCAAATATGACCTTAACGGGCGTTTTATCTCCACCCAAAAGATAAACTGGTCAAAAGGCTATATTTCGGTGCAAGAACAAAGGGAAATACAGGAAAAGGCCATTGCAAGATGGCGCAACTTAAAAAACCCTGTTTTTTTCGCAAAGGCCACGGAAGCTGAAAATTTGGCGGCACGCGATCATTTTATAAGGGAAATGGAGAGGGACCTTAGGAGCATAAATGACCCCATATCCATGCCCTATTTTGCTCATATGTTAAAAGACTCTGACGACAATTTGTTATTTTTTGAGTTTCCGAAAGAAGAGGGCGCCAATGTTTTCAATGTGTGGGTTTATAAAAACGGGGGTGAGTTTATTGCCCGCAGCAGCTTTAGCGCTGAAGGCTACGATCTGGAAATAAAGCCTTCGAAAATGGTCTTCCATAAGGGCCATTTGTATGCCCTGGTAACCAAACAAAACGCTCAAGGCATACCCTTGAGGCTGGTAAAATTCAGCTTGGTGCCCAATCCCTGATCAGGCATTTGCGTTCTGAGAAAAAACCTTCAGGTTATTACCTGTTCCTCCGCAAACTCCTCAACGAGTTTATCATGCGGTTGTAGAGGCTGATGTCTTCGGTTATAATCTGGGCTAAAAAATTGCCTGAAAATACCTTTATCAAAACCTGAAATACACACTTGCCAGCACATTTCGGGGCCTAATGGTGTATTCCCGGCTTATGGCCATTAATCCGCCGAAAGTGGTATAGGCGTAAACATCCTGATTAAAGATATTTCTTACCGATAAATTAAATTCTAAACCACTTCTTAAAAGGTAAGTAACTTCAGCATCAGCAAGAAAAAAATGCTTGGATAGCCCGGCGGATATCTCGTTATAATAGTGCTCTCCCGAAACCCGCACAAGCCACTTTTTGTTTGGCGAAAAATTACCTGAGAGCTTTTGCACGAAGTTTTTGTTTGAAGTTTGCATGCCGGTGTTTTTCATATTCATCCAATTCTGAGAAGAGGAGAATTCGTAAGATGTATTGAACCACCAGGCAAGGCGGCTGGTGATTTTAGGAGAAAAACTCCACATGTTGCTCGAGTAAGGGGATTCATTTCCATTTTGAAACATGGTGCCTTCGAAAGTTGAAAGAGATGAACGCAGCGAAAACATTCCGTTAATGGCATCCACGCCTTTGCTGATGTTTCCGCTCAGCATCCACATATTGCTGCTGTAACCTTGAGGAATGAACGTATTCAACAGGTATGTATCCAGGAAAAAACGGTTAGCAATTTGGGGCGAATATTCCCACGAACGAATAACACCAGCATTCCAAAATATAGCCCTCAGTGGATTCTGATACCTAAGATTAAAACTTGCAGATTTGCTGTTTCCCGTATTGAAGTCAATAAACCCCCTGCTTAGATTTCGGTAATTATTCATTATTAATCCTTCGTGAAAAGATTGTTCTTGCAAGGGACGTTGGGTATAACTGCCAGAGGCAGCTGCAGATAAGCGTTGCGAGAAATGATGCCGAATTAACAACCTTGGCGAGAGAAAGAATTTTTCTTCGTTATTTTTTCTATCGGCTATTTTGTCAAAGTAGCGGAAAGGGATAAACGACAACGGCATGTTGAATGTGGCTTCAAAATTCCCCTTTTTATACTCCATTGAGGGCGAAGCATAAAGGTTCAGGTAACGCATGGTTTCATCGTTATTCAATCTGCCAAGGGAGTCAGCAACGCCTGTAAGTTCGCTTTCAAGTGAACGAATTACTCCCACCACACCCAGTGTCATCGCTATGTTTACAGGTTTTACATAAAATGACAAGGCCGTATTGGTATTGGTGTAGAAACCTGAAGTTTGCACCTCCTGTTGCTGGACTTCATTTTCTCGACTTACGGTAAGCTGCTGGGGTTTGGTCTGGTATAGGTTGAATGATTTCAGTGTATAGGCCTTATTGCCAAAACGCTTAAGAATTTCCAGGTCGTTAGAGAATTGCCGGTGCGGAACCGAGGCTTCTTGCATATTGGGGAATGATCCATCAACGTTTATTTTTATGTCGTTCCAGTTCAAATCAGCAAGCAGCTTGTTCCTGAAATAATAAGTTGATGTGTTGGCCGTAAGGGTCAAATCACCCAACATGCGGTTTTGCCGACTTGAAGCATACTCATCTGCCAGGGTTATTATGGTACCATCTTCAAGGAAATACGTAGTATGGGTAGAATTTTCAGAAGTAAGGCATTTATTGAGGTTAGAAAACTGCGAGGTAAGATCGTAATGCTGGCCTACCGACCACAGATTGTTGGAACTAAAAAGGTGGGTTTTATTGAAGCGACTTCGGTAATCGTCTATCTGGCGTAAATTATCAGTAGATACCCTGATATAATCTTGCAGGCTGTACCCTCTTCTGAATTGTAACATTGGGTTACCCGTTGAAAAGGCCCTGATTTCATTGGCCAAAGCGTCGCCTGTATTGTTAGATTTGTAAATATTCAGGGTCTGCGCATTGGCCTTAAACCGCATGGCCGCAAGCTCCGATTTCCATAAAAAGGGTTCAAAACCGGCACCTGTTTTTATGGTTCCCACCCAGCGGGCTTTGGCATCTTCCCTTAGGCGAATATTGATGGCCGGATCCTGCGAAAACGAAATGTCTTCAAGGGCCCTTATGGGTTGATGATTTTGCAACACCTCAACCATGGAAACATCTTTTTGGTGAATGTTGTTGGTGGCAATTCCGTAGCGCCCGCCCAGCATATCCCTTCCTTCTATGTAAAACCGGTTAATGGGCTGATCCTGATATTTTATCTGACCACTGGGCTCAACGGTTATTCCGGGCATTCTTTTCAACACATCGGCCAGTGTTTGGTCTTGTATTTCGGCAAAGTTCTCAACATGATACGTTATAGTATCGCCCCTTTGGTCAATGCCTGGCGCTTTAAAAACAAACTCTCTCAGCTCGGTTGCCCTTACTGACAATTGTGCGTTGTAAACAAGCCGGCCCTGACTAATTGGAATGGTTTGCGGGGCATAGCCCATCATGGCAAAATGCAGCACCAGGTTCTCGGAAAAAGAATCAAGGGTTATCTCAAATCTTCCACCAGGCGAGGTAGTGGCATACCTCAAAACCCTGCTTTCGTCTGCCAGCCGAATGCTGATAATGACACCCGGTATCAACTCACCCGTATCCTTATTGGTTACCACCCCGCTTAATACAACAGGTTGTGCATTAAGCCAAAAAGCTGAGAAAACAATCAATATGAAAAGGGCCAGTTTGGGTTTCAACATTTCAATCACCGTTTTGGAAGCTTCAAAAACAAATGAGTATCATCTTGCACTTTTTTGCTTGTCAGGGCTTACCAATAATCACGCTCAATAAAATCGTGGGGGTGACTACTGGGCGTCGAAGCACTAAAAATGTCCATACCCAATTGGTTATTCATAATGTCAGGCATGTTATGCCGGTACCTAAACCGACCTCTGAGAAAAGTTATACGGTTGGTTTCTTCATGTTTGCCAAATGAACCATAAGACAAAACCACCGGCGAAAAAACAATGGGTTCGTCATCCACTATTTCTATTCCGACGATATTGAAAGAGTAGTGTTTTTTTGCATCGTATGCTTCCATAATCAAGCCTGGCAATCCACTCAATTTCCAAGGGCCATCGCTGATGGGGATATCGGGTGCAAACCAGGCAATCCACCGGCGACCCCGAAAATCACTCACGGCCATTTGGCAGGTGTAATCCAGAATGGTTTTTATGCTGTCGGTAATCAGCCAGTTTTGAGAATGCAGTTCATCCCGGTAAATGTAGTAAGATCCGCCGATGGCATCAGTGACAGTCATTTCCCCTTCAGGATAATCTTTATAAACCATTGTTCCCATTCGACGGTAGTAAGGTGGGTTGGGCCGCTCCCCTCTGGCCATTTGCTCTTTTAGAGCTTTATTAAGACTTTCTCTGAAAACTGTTCTACCATCCGGCGTAGCCCTCAATGAATCCGTTTGAAAAGTATAGTAGCTATAGCTTTTTGAAATATTTTGCCCCACCTGGAGAATAATCAGGTCTTCACGGGTGTCATTGTAGGTTAATGTATCAAATTCCCAGGCATACTCGTAGTAAAATTTGAATTGGGCTTTATCTAACACTTGTTGCGCGAAGGTTTGGGAACTAATTATCATGATGCCAAAGAAAATGGGCATCATCGCAAGAACTTTTTTAGGTGCCATAATTATTTTTTGATTAAAGAACAATTTGCTTTAACTATTGAGACTGTGCCCGGCAAGAAACTTTTGCGCAGTTCAAGAAAGAAAAAATATTTATGGTAGCCAAATTCCTATGATAGATTTTTTTAATTTAAATTGATTCTAAATAATAATTTTCTCGGATATGGACGCTTTTTGGCAATATGGCGGACAGGCGTTTTTACCTTCCCTCCCATGTATTGGCATTGATTATTAAATTCTTTAGGGTGTCGACCTGAAAGTACATTACCTGGCCTTCAATATTTTTCCCAAACATCTTATTAATTTGGTCTCTTTGGGGAGTATTATAGGTGAATGCACAAACATAAATTTTTTCTAAATCGAAACCTAAGTCGGTAATATCGAAATCTGATGATTGTCTTTCACTCCATTTATTCCTAAAAAAATTCAAACAATTAATGGTTATTTTGGGTATGGGTTCTTCTTTTTTATAATCGCTTTCAAAGAAAAAATCAAATCCCTGTAAGGCAAGAGCAACGGGCATTGGTGAAGCTTGGGTCAAAAGGAAACCAGAATTTGGTATCCGCAGAACAAGCCTGCCCAATGAGTCTCTTTCCTCAACCTCACCGTCTGGTTGTTCATGAGCAATCCAGGAGCGCCCGGTAAAATCATCAGGTAAAACAAATACTTTTTGAACTTCAGGAACATATGCTTGATAATTTTCAAAAGCCTCCGCTCTCAGGAATACCGCGGGCCTCCTATAATGGTGATGCACCCGCTTTCCCATTTTAAAGCCAACATGAACCATTATGTCCTCATTAATAAAATACACATGAACCAAAGAGGTGTCAACCATACCTTCACTACCAGCAACTTTACTATAACTTTCACCATTGTCAAAAGAAACCTCAAAATTAAAAACCCTTAAACTTGAGCTTCCATCCGGATTTAAATAATCAGACAGGAAATATTCCTGGCGAGTTTTATTAAAAGACTTCCCCTCCAGATGCTCATCACCGAAAGTAAGTGAGCCCTCATTCTGGCAATTCTGAAACATTGGTAGCCACTCTCCCTTAATTGAGTTTTGTGTACCCTGACCTTCCGCATTAGGAAGAAAAAAAATACAAAAAAATATACCGCCCAGGATAAAAAATAGGTTTTGATTTAGTCTTAAGCCATCCATGCTCATAAATTTAATATACAAAATTCTTACCCCCTCCAGGCGTAATGACAAATTTTTCATTAATTATGTCACTGTACTGGCATTTTTATTTTTTGTAGTTAGGATCACCCACACCTTTTAACGAATACAAATCCCGCTAAGCGGGCAATTATTGCCGATTGGAATATCAAGTATCCATCATGGCACTGCTACTGCCTTAAACCTAACTAAAATCAAGGCTATACTACCTGTTCCTGCGTAAACTCCTCAACGGGTTCATCATCCGGTTAAACAGGCTGATATCCTCGGTTATAATCTGGGCAACACCATCCAACATAGCATGATGGCCCAAATTAATATCATAACTGGTTACCAATTGATTATTAAAACGGAGCTGCACAGGGTAATGATCGCCGGATGGGATGGCGGCAATATGCATTACTTCGCCCTGTAATACCCCAAATTCCTGGTATGGATAGTTGGAAAGTCGAATATTTACCCGGTTGCCGGGTTTTACTTTGCCTGAGCCATGCAGTGGGATACGGCCGCGGGCAATGAATTGCCCGTAATTATCAGGTATGATTGAAAATACTAGGTCGCCTGCAGTAACTTGCTGATTGGATGACCATATACTGGCAAAGACCAGTTCACCGCTAACCGGAGCTACAAAAGCATAGCTTTTTTCCCATTGCAGCAACTGGCTTTTCAGGTTCTCCAAACTGCTTTGCACCCGCATGCGGTATTCCGATTGTTTTTGGGTATAATCCATTTGCGTTTCGAGCAGCGTGGAGCGGATATCATTTTTCTGTACTTCAAGGTTGATAAGCTGGCTTTGGTAGTCTTCTAGGGTAATGTGACGTGAGAGGTACTCTGAGTGGGTGCGTTCATAATCTAAAGGAGAGATAAATTGCTGAACCACAAGTGCAGAATCACGTTGATAATTCTGCCTTGAGAGTTGATATATCTGACGGAATGTTTCCAGTTGCCTTTGGATTTGCTGCTCCAGATGATGCCGCTCTGTCAGTTGGGTTTGCAAATGGTTTTTCCTTTGGGCATGGTAATTCAGGGCTTCAAATTGCTCTTTATCGTGTAGGGCTTTTAGCCAGTCATTGTAAACGTTTTGAAGTTGCCCAAGATTAATGTTTTGGGGTAGGTTGCTGATGGAAAAGGATAGTTCTCCATGAAGATGAAATGGCTCTGCCAAAAGAGTTTGCCGCAACCAAAGTATGTTATCGAGTTGAAGTGGCGATTCAATAACCGCAATAAGCGCCCCTTTTTCAATATGTTCACCTTCCTGCCTAAAGATGCGGTCAATTTTTCCATTGTTTACAGCCACCAGGTTTACCGGGGGATTGTCGGCTTGTACCACCACAGGGGCCTCAATAATATCGGGATAGCGAAACAGCATGCTGCCCCCCAGCAACACGAAAACAAAAAAGGCAACAATGCCGATGCCTGATCGCAGCAACCAGCCGGGAGCAGCACCCAGTATTTCGTTAAGGGGTGTGGGATCGGCGGAGTAGTAAAAATCTTCCTCAGGTTTGGTTTTGGGCTCTTCCATAGGTGTTATATTATCCTGATCAATACTTATTGTTTTATGATATCAAAATTCTAAAGCCATCGGTTAATTCCATTCAAACCGACACATTTCAAAATTCACAAGCGTTGTGACCCGTTTATTTACTGAATTGCTTTTACCGTTTATGAGTTCGCCCTGAAATGGCAAATAAATTCAGCCCAATGGCAACGCCTTGGGTATGCAATATTGAGTGTAAACATGCGCCCTGAAAGGGCAACTGAACAATCGTATTAATTTTTTTCCCATTAAACATTGTCTTGCTATTTAGCTGCCCTTTCAGGGCGCACATTATTCGGCTGTATCATAAAACCCGGTGCGTTGCCGCCGGGCTGAATTAAGACGGGCTTTCAGCCCGAAATCCGATACAATTAACAAAATACAGATCGCTAAATTTAGTATCACACTTTTTTTATACTGTCTCTTGCTCAAAACATCTAACTACCCAGTTCCAGCTGGTTTTTCACCAGTTGGTAATAGGCTCCTTTGATGGCTGTGAGTTCCTGATGATTGCCTTGTTCGATGATACGCCCTTTGTCGAGCACTACAATCTGGTCGGCGTTTTTCACCGTGCTGAGCCGGTGGGCCACCACAACCACGGTTCGACCCTTAAAAAACCGGTTCAGCTGTTCCATGATGATTTTTTCATTATTGGCATCCAGGGCATTGGTAGCTTCATCAAAAAAGAGATATTCCGGGTCCTTGTATACCGCGCGGGCTATAAGCAGGCGTTGTTTCTGCCCCTGGCTCAACCCGACCCCCTCCTGCCCTATTTTGGTATTCAGGCCCAGGGGCAGGCTGTTTACATATTCTTCAATATTAGCGACTTTCAGGGCCTGCTGCAGTTTATCGTGCCGTGGAGTGCTGTCGCTCATGGTAATATTTCCGGCAATGGTATCGGAGAAAATAAACCCATCCTGCATCACCACCCCGCATTTGCCTCGCCAGGCAGCAGGTTCAACGGATTGCAGGGGGTAACTGCCCACTTTGATTTCACCACTCAGCGGTGGGTAAAAACCCAGCAACATTTTTATCAAGGTGGTTTTGCCACTGCCGCTGGCCCCTACAATCGCGGTTACTTTGGATTGTGGGATTTCCAAATCCAGCGACTTTAGCACCTTTACATCATCGGCACCGGGATAGCGAAAATCCAGCTGCTGCACGTACAACGACCTGTCGGCAGGTAAATCACTGACGCGCTGATAATCCACCTGCATCTCGTCTTCCTTGTTGTGTATTTCGCCCATCCGCTCAAAGCTGATTTTGGCATCCTGGAAGGCATGCATAAACCCGATCATTTGCTCTACCGGGGCATTCAACTGACCCAGAATGTATTGTATGGCCAGCATCATCCCCAGGGTAAGTTGTCCTTCCAGCACCAGTTTGGCAGCCAGGAAAGTAATCAGGATGTTTTTCCCCTCATTGAAAAAGAAGGCACCTGCCTGCTGGTACTGGCTTAGGGCAAGTCGTTTGCGGTTGATGCGAAACAAGCGGGCCTGCACCTGCTCCCAGTCCCAGCGTTTGGATTTTTCGCAATTGTTGAGTTTTATCTCCTGGATACCGGTGATGATCTGGATAAGCTGGCTTTGATTTTCAGACATGCGACCGAACATCTTATGGTCCAGTTCCCGGCGTTTGCGCATAAACAGCAACACCCATATCAGATACAGGGCAGTAAACAGTAAAAAGATACCAAATATGGTCAGGTTATAAATAAGCAACACCGCTCCGAACACCACGAAAGTGAGAAAAGAGAAAATGATATTGAGCATGCTGCCCGTGAGAAAACTCTCAATGCGCCTGTGGTCTGAAATTCGCTGCATCAAATCGCCAATGAGCTTGGTATCGAAAAAGCCGATGGGCAATTTCATGAGTTTGATCAGAAAATCGGATATCAGGCTGATATTGATGCGGGTACTTACATGCAGCAGTATCCAGCCCCGGATAAAATCGACCGACAAACGGCTGACCAGTAATACCAGCTGGGCTATTAATACCAAGTAGATAAAACTGAGATTCTGCCCCCCTATACCATAATCAACCAGGCTTTGGGTAAGAAAGGGAAAAATCAGTTGCAATACGCTACCCGCCAGCAGGCCAAGCACCAGTTGCATCAGCAGTTTGCGGTAGGGATTGAGATAGCGAAGCAGGAAGGTAAAGTCACGTTTTTGAGCCTTTTCCTCATCCGGTATGGCATAGAACTCAGGTGCAGGTTCCAGCAGCAGGGCAATGCCGGCAGGTTTGCCTTCAAACCTTGCGGTGGCCCAGTGATGCATGAATTCCTCGTGGGTGTATGCTACGCGTCCAGCCCCAGGGTCGGACACATACACCTTTTTGCGGGTGATTTTATACACCACCACAAAGTGGTTCTGGTTCCAGTGCACGATACAAGGCAGCGGTGCATCCTTGCGCAAGGTATCAAAAT
>JAHYJD010000054.1 GCA_019429365.1 Bacteroidales bacterium
TAACGTTAAAAACTTCTTTGGAAAAATCACTTTTCTCCGCTTGGCTAGTGTGAGCTTTCCCGCCAAGAGTGACAACCACTTCCAGATCACTATCGGTAATGCTTACGTTACCCGTAACGCTTTCGTATCCCGGAGCGGCTACCGTATAGTCATAAACGCCCGTTTGCGAGGTGCTTATTCCAAGCTCAAAGTTTGAAGTATAAAAACCGGCAGGATGAGAAAAAACAGGGTATAAGGCAGATGGAGCTTCGCGCTGGTTTAGTGGCTGAGCATTGATTGCAAGGGCTAGAAAAAAGGCAATAATGAATACTGCAGGATTTTTTGATTGGGGCATGAATGGAGTCATTTGGGAGAAATTCGGGCACCGTTCCAGGTTACTGCCATTTGACGGGCGTCAACCCAGCCCGATGCCAGGATTTTCCGGTTATTTGCCATGAAGTGGAGTATTCATGCAAATATCGGAATTTTCATGCATAAAGTCTAATTGCCTGAAAAACGATACTTCAGAGAAACACCACCCATACCCAAACTAATGTCCCGGCTGGTTAAAGTTCCTAAGGGTAGTTTCATAAAAGGCTCAATCACCACCGCACTTTTTTCGCGTTTGATCACATAGCCCAGCGAGAGGTTAAACAGCCGGCCGAAGTCGAAGCGGCTCAACGGACCATACGCTTCATCAACCGAAAAAGTGGAAGTGGCATATTGCACCTCGACCATGCCCGTGGCATCGTTAAAAAAGTACTCCTCATAAAAAGCCCTGTTAACGCCCGTGAAGCGCTGTTGTATGTAAACCAGCGACGACAGGCCCGCACCCACATACAGGCGGCGTTTGCCGGTTTCCATCACATTGAACTGCGCGTTGAGCGGAATTTCCAGGGCCAGCATTTCGTATTGGTTATTGCCAACAAGGTTAACAGAAGACATATTGCCAGAAACAGAGAGGTAATCGTAGGCAAAATCTGCATTGGCAAAGTTGACCAACTCAAACTGATGGTAAGTAAACACCCCACCCGACGAAAGACTGACATTATCTGAGATGGCGTATTCGGCCAGCACCCCGGCAGCATATCCCGGCATGTCAGACACCCTGTTTTCGGCGAAAGCCAACATGGAGCCGGCGGTCACTCCCCACGAAAGCCGCCTTTGGTCAGCGCGCTCTTCAGGGTCAAGGGGCTGGGCAGGCCTGCGCGAAGCGGGAATCTGCCCCGTTACCTGGCCTGGATCTGCGGCCGGACGCAAGGCCAGCGTGGGCACTTCGGGCTCGGTTTCCTCAAATTCTGGCGCTTCAGCTAGCAGCTCAGCGGCCCATCCCGTAGCTTCAGGTTCGGTGATTAATAATGAATCTATGCCAGCCTCAGCTTGCATAGGAATGCTTTGCGATGGAGGTGCCTGGGCATATTGCGGGCTGACAGCAGCAGTTTCAATAGTGGCCGGGTCGGTTACTGGCGTTGTTTCCCTTTCGGGGAAAAGAGTTGCGGTTTCGGCATCGGTGGCTTCCATACCAGGCCCGGCCGATGCCTCATCAGAACTGCCTTCTGCTTTTGGCTGCTCAGCCAAAACGGGCGTTTGCGAGGTCTGGCTAATATGCACATAACCAAATACCGACAGGCCCACCAGCAAGGCCACCCCGGCGGCTTTTGCCAGAAAAGGCCACAGAGCCACCACACGGGCCTTGCCTTGCCCGTCGAGGCGGGCATTCATGGCATCCCAGGCCTCAGGAGGCATCTCTTCGTGGAAGGCGTCGAAAGCCTTGCGCACATTATCGGCAAACTGATCGTCAAACGGCTTCATGGCGTTTGTTTAAAATCTTTTCAACATACAACTCCCTGAGCATTTTTTTGGCCCGGCTCAGGTGCGAGCGCGAGGTGCCGGGCGAAACATCGAGCAATCCGGCAATTTCCTCATGGTTATAACCCTCCACTTCGTAGAGGTTAAAAATAAGGCGGTACAGATCGGGCAGCCTTTCAAACAGCCTAAGAATCTCTTCGGCGCTCATATCGTTCTCGAAGGCCGGTTCTATCATGGTTTCCAACACTTCGGGTTCGGCCTCCCTGAAAAGCGCGAGCCTTTTATTGCTCCGGTAATGGTCCAGGGAAGTATTCACCAGGATGCGCCTGAACCAGGTTTTGAAGGGCTTATCGTGTTGGTAGCTTTCCAGGTTGCTGAACACCTTGAAAAAGCTATCGTTGATAACCTCCAGGGCATCTTCGCGCGAGGGGGCATACCGCAGGCTCACCGACATGGCAAAGGCATAAAACTGCCTGTAAAGCAGCTCCTGAAACTTGCGCTTGCCCCTGAGACAACCATCGATAAGCTCCTGATCTGTATAATCCCCTTTTGCCAAACCTTTTATGGTTTTCTTTTTCCAAAATTAAACCCATTTTCGCACAAAACAGCCACGCCATTTCTTTTGGATGGAATTATGCGTTTTCTTCCTGGCAAAGGGAAAGCCATTAAAACAAAGAGCGATTTTTGCACATCCGGACTTCTGGTTTTTCTTCGCACAGACACCTTGCGGCCGGCCAGGCCCCGGAGGGAGCCCTGCCGGCCAAGGTGGGTTGCGGAAGAAACCAAAACAGAGTTAAAAGAAAAACCGGAAACCAGAATCGTTTTCATGCTTGCATTATTTCCTGTTCAATTTACTTCAATCTCCATTGCGTCAGGACCTTCGGGCCCTCTATAGTGTAAATAATAAGTTCCTGCAATGGGAAATACTACTGAAAACTCAGCCGTTTCGCCTACCAGCATATCGGGACAGGCATATACATGGTCGCGCACAATATGCACTTCCACGCTCATTTCAAAGCCCTGAATTTTGGTGTGAATGCCCGTGCGGGTATAACAGGGTTGCGGCTTGGTGTAGCTTACAGTAAATGTCGCCTGCTGGTTGGCAAAGATCTCTTCAGGGCCCTGGAGCTGACTAATAGGGGCGACAAAGGATTCCTTAGGGCCCTTGCTCCACCAGTCGAACTCCTTGCTGCACGACACAAGGACAGCAAAAAACAAAATTAAAAGGAGTAGGTTTTTGCTTGTTTTCATGATCGGGTGTTATTTTCCTCTAATGGGAATATGGCTCAACAGCATAATATTTTGCGGGTTGGAATAATCGTATTGGAAAAGACCGTCATGACCGATCAAAATCAGAATTCCACCCAACGGAATTACGTCGAAGGTATCAATGTCGGGAAAATGGGCTATCATATTTGACGAAATGGCCAGCGGGTTGGTGGCATCATATACCTTGAGGCCGGCGGCACCATCGCAAATAAAAAGCAGGGGGTGATCAATGCCCAGTCCGTGGGGGTTAAACATTGGGAAAGATTTCAGAAGGCGCGGTTGCTCAATGTTTGAAATATCGATCACATCGAGCTGGTTGGTGAAGTTGTTGCACATGGTGCCCGAGCGAAGGGTGACATAAGCAATATCGTTTGCCACCACCACGGGGTCGCAGGCGTTGATATGGTTTATGTCGCTGACAAACTGCGGGTGTGCCGGATCGGAAATGTCGTAAATAATCATGCCCGAAGTGGTTCCCACAAACAAGTTTTCATCGAGGCGAAACAGGGTTTCCATCTCGCGCCAGGAGTAAACACTGTCTACAGGTGTCATAGTCCCGGCATCCGAAATATCGAGGGTTTTCAGCACCCAGGGCGTGGTAACGCTGTAAAGATAATGCTGGTGCAGCATAAAGCGGGCCATGCTGCCAGCTACTCCGGCATTGTTCTCTCCCCCACCGCTACCATCCATGGCCATAAACTGACCACCCCACCAGCCACCCAACCAGCCGCCCCAGCCACCATATTCCTGGGTAAGCGATTCAACTTTCCAGCCAACCACCACCCCTTTGCTTCGGTCGAGTT
This sequence comes from Bacteroidales bacterium, assembly GCA_019429365.1. Lineage (GTDB taxonomy): Bacteria > Bacteroidota > Bacteroidia > Bacteroidales > UBA7960 > UBA7960. The sequence continues at coordinate 3,861 of JAHYJD010000054.1, forward strand.
CATAAATGGGAAGCCCCAGCTCGTTGGGCGGCAAAACCTCCGGAAAAGCATTTTCGAGCCGGCTTACCTCCAGCGGGTTTTCAATGTCGGTAATGTCGATTGAAACCAGGTCGATGTAGCTGTCGGCAAACAGTATATTGCCCCGAATGGCTATATCCACATTTCCTTCAATCTCATAAAAAGCTATGCGCTGAGGATTGGAAGGATCGGCATTATTGATGACGTGAATGCCTTTGTTCACTTCGTTCACAAAAATAAAATTGTCCTTGAAGTAAATCTTCCCGGCCTGCTGAATTTCGCGACCAGGCCCGGATTTAAATGAACTCCTGAAATCCTCATAGCTTTTGTATACAGGCTTATACACCTCGAAGGTGTATTCGTCGCGATCGACACAGCCCCACATAGCAACACTTATCATAAGGACTAATAGCCCCCTCAATAAAACTGGCTTATTCATGTTTGAAGTTTTTTGTTGGTTGATTTTAGAAAGTGGGAAAATACCACAATAACCCATACGTATAAGATGGGGCAAGTGCTGCAAAAGGGGAAAAATAAAAAAAGCTGCACCTTTTCTGGCACAGCTTTTTATTGTTGGGAAAATCACTAAGATTATTGAATTATCAATCGCATGCTCCTGGCAACATTTCGATTGGCGCTGATGCCCTGAACAATATAGACTCCCGAACCAAACTGGCCAGCATCTAAAGAAAGTAATTCACTCTCCATACGTTGCTGGAAAACCATTTGTCCGTTAATATTGAAAATGCGAATGATCATTCCAGGTTCCTCCACTTTAATATTGAAGGTGTTTCTAGCCGGGTTGGGATAGACCTGAATCAAAGATTCCATCTGAATGTCGCTTACGCTTACATTGGGGTCGAGCGGCCGGCCATCCAATGAAAGGTTGTCGAAGCGGTTGTTGCCACTGAGATTATCATTCCCGGCACCAACAAAAAGAACCTTAAACTGCAGATCGGGGTTGTCGTTCACCTCAGGATAACCTGAAAGGTCTATGACCTTCTGCACATATGGGGCATCCTCTTCTTCGTCTTCATAGAAAGGGATGTAATAGGCTTCTCCGACCAGCACCCAGGTTTCGCCTTCATCAGCCGAGAAATAGAACTCCTGTTCCTGGCTACCGTTCTCAGTTCTTGTTGCGGCAAACATTACCATCAGGTCAGTAAATCCGGTGGAAGGAGCAGCAATCAGGAGCATTCTTGTATCGGAGGGATTTCTCACACGCAAAACGGCTCCCTGATCCGGCTCCTGGCCCAAACGGAGGTTAAAGTTTGAAACCGGGTTTGTTGCGTTGTAAGTTCTGGCATCCATATATCCGTCGCCTGAACCAGGATAGGTGATCAAGCCCTGTCCAATTAAAGAGAAGTCAGATTCAACTTCTGTTACCGTGCCGCTCAGGGTGTTGAAGTGCCAGTAATGGATAAGCAAAACATCACCCAATTCCTGAAAGTTTGCCGTTAATGTGAGGTCACCAGCAGGCATTGTCAAAGTATATTCAGCTTCTGCCGTCAGCACATCATCACCATCAGACCAGTTTACAAAAGCAAAGCCCTCACTGGCTGTGGCAGTGATCAACACTTCTGCTCCTGCTTCGTAAACGCCGGCTCCGGTAAGGGTGCCTGCCCCGGGAGGGAATGATTCGAGGGTAAGGTTGTAAGTAGGTGTAATTACTTCAAAAAGATCGCTGGTAGCGGAAGTAAGATCGGAAGCGGAAGCAGTTATGCTAACCCCGGCCTCAGCCACATCATAGGTAAGGCCTTCAATAAGCACGCTTGTGGTTCCTGCCTCAATGGTGCCCACCATGGTGCCGCCCAAATTGCCGGTACCCGTTTCAAGGCTCAGACTTACCTCAATGGCGCTTTCAGCTGCTGTGGGTAAGCCTTCTTCATTCACAGCCTGCACTGTTATACTGAAAGTTTCATTAACATAAACCAGTTCGCCCTGATTAATGGAGGTAATATGAAGAGCACTAACTGGCAGCTCTGATTGGACTGGGCTTCCATCAAGGGTCAAATTATCAAAACGGTTGTTCCCACTGGTATTGGCTGCGCCCTCTCCAACAAAAAGAATCTTAAAATGAAGGCCGGAATTGTCATTGACCTCCACATATTCAGAAAGGTCAATAACCTTGTGCAAGTAGCCAAAATCATCAAGCGTTGGATCGAGCACGGGAATGTCATAAGCTTCACCCACCAGCACCCATGTGTCTCCCGCATCGGGCGTGAAATAGAATTCTTGCTGCTGAGCGCCATTGTCGGTGCGGGTGGTGGCAAAAGTCACCACCAGGTTTTCGTAACCGGTTGAAGGGGCAGCGATAATGAGTTCACGGGTATCGGAAGGGTTTCTTACGCGCAAAACAGCACCCTGGTCGGGCTCCTGACCCATGCGCAGGTTAAAGTTCGATACCGGGTCAGCTGCACGGTGCGTCCGCTCGTCCATGTAGCCATCGCCAGTGCCGGGATAAGTGATCAACCCCAGCCCTACAGCAGAAAAATCAGACTCCACTTCAGTCACTGTTCCGCTTAAGGTATTGAAGTGCCAGTAATGTACCAGTTCCAATTCAACAACCACAGGGGTTCCATCCAGGGTTAAATTATCAAAACGGTTGTTCCCACTGGTATTTGCAGCGCCCTCTCCAACAAAAAGAATCTTAAAATGAAGGCCTGAATTGTCGTTTACCTCCTCATATTCAGAAAGGTCAATAACCTTGTGCAAGTAGCCAAAGTCATCAAGCGTTGGATCGAGCACGGGAATGTCATAAGCTTCACCCACCAGCACCCATGTGTCTCCCGCATCGGGCGTGAAATAGAATTCTTGCTGCGGGGCGCCATTGTCGGTGCGGGTGGTGGCAAAAGTCACCACCAGGTTTTCGTAACCGGTTGAAGGGGCAGCGATAATGAGTTCACGGGTATCGGAAGGATTCCTCACGCGCAAAACAGCACCCTGGTCGGGCTCTTGACCCATGCGCAGGTTAAAGTTCGATACCGGGTCAGCTGCACGGTGTGTCCGCTCGTCCATATAGCCGTCGCCAGTGCCGGGATAAGTGATCAACCCCAGCCCAACAGCAGAAAAATCAGACTCCACTTCAGTCACTGTTCCGCTTAAGGTATTGAAGTGCCAGTAATGAATGATCGCTGCTTCGTGAGCAGATTTTGCAGCCAGCCCGGGCTGACCAAGTGCATCTTTCTGGGCTGAAAAAAGCATCAGAAAAGAAATAAGCATCAATGAGAAAATAGTAAGCAGTTTTTTCATGTTAATTGGGTTTGGTTAAAAAAAATTCAATTGGATTAAAAAGAGCCAGTATTTCATAGCGGTTGAAAACTATTACTGGAGTTAACAAATTTATGTTTAATCCGTGTTTTGTTAAAAATTTGTGTTAAGGTAAAAAAAGATCTAACAACATCCTCTAAAAAAGTCCAAAAACACCTTCGGGGGTAATACCAAGAAATTTGAACCAGGTCTCACCGGCGATAATATTAAGGGTCCAGGCAATTACCATCATTGTAAACCCAAACTTAAAAGTATCGGTAAGGCTGTACTGATCTGTTTCATACAGTAGTGCGGCGGGTTTACTGTTGAAAGGAAGCACATAAACATGCTCAATCATGAATGCCACCGGTAATGCCAGGCTAATGACAGAAAATCCAAAACGGTTGGCCACTCCTATAGCAATTGGCACAAAGATCATGGTGCGCATTGTTTTTGATTGAAATACCAGGGCGCTAAAAATCATTACTCCTGTGAGCAAGAGGTACAGCACCCAAAAGTGGGTTTCATCGCCAATGCCCAAATGGTCGAAAAAAGCGTTGACACTAATGGATGGCAGGTCGGTAATGCCAAAGCCGGCCCCCAGGGTGTAAGCCCCTGCCGAAAACAACATGAGGTGCCAGGGAATATCCACATCGTTCCAATTCACTATGCCCACCCTTGGCAGCAAGGCCACAATGGCCCCCACAAATGCAACGGCAGTGGCGCTAATGCCATGCAGGCGGTCGGTGGCCCAGAAACCAAGGATTAACAAAAAGATGACCACTGCCTTCAACTCCTGCACATCCATTTTTCCCAATTTCTGATACTCCTGCCTAAGCCTTTCCATACCACCTTTTATGTGAGGCAACCTTTCATCGGGCTTTAGAGGGAAAAACACTTTCATGGCGAGCATATATCCAACAAACATTAACCCAACCATAATGGGGAACATGGCCACCATCCAATCAGAAAAATATACAGAACCGCCAATGGCACCGCCAATCAGTGCGGCAGCAAGCAGATTGGCACCCGAGCCGGTAACAAAAGCTCCTGCACCCAGGTTTATATTCAATAGATTTTGTAGTACAATGCTGCGACCAAAATTATTTTTTCGTTCGCCTGAACGCGCACCATAGATGGCGGCAATCACCATAAAAATGGGCAGCAATATGGCAGCTTTGGCTGTGGTAGCCGAAATAAAGGCCGACAGGATAATATTAATGACAATAAAACTGACAAAAATGGAACCAGCATTTTTCCCGAAACGCAAAATAAACCAAAGGGCAAACCGCTTGGCAACCCCGGTGGCAACCAGCATACTTGCCAGCACAAACGACATAATGTTAAGCCACATTACCGGATGACCCAGCTGGGCGTAAGCTTCCCTCTCGGGCAATACCCCTGTAAGCACCAGTGAAATAATGAGAATAAGTGAAGTCAGGTAATTGGGCAGAGCCTGGGTCATCCACAAAATAATGGCGCCCAAGAAAACAGCCAACATATATGCATTATGACGACTGAAGGCCTCTGCTCCAATACGTTCAAACTCTTTTTGGGCAGAGGCCGAAACAAGGGTTGACGAGTCAATGTTTTGGAGGAATGGAAGATCAATAAAAAAGCCAAACAAAATAAAAACCAGAATTGCAATCGGAATTCCTGCTGCAGCCAGGCTTTTTTCAAATACTGACCTTTCTCGTTTTGGCAAATGCTCAATGCGGTAATTATGCATATCGAGCGGATCAAAACTGTTGTTGTTTTGCTCAGCGGCCGGTATGGCATTTTCATCTTTCATCGTACAAAAATACGTTTTACTGAAATACTTCCGGATTCCGGTTATCAATCCGAAATCCGAAATCATCATTCAAAATACTACCACCTTCTGTATGGGTTCTTCATCAACATGGAATTGTAGTATTTGGTGTAACCGGTTACCTCCATTCCAAGCCAATCGGGTTTTTCAAAAACCTCGTCCTCTGACGACAATTCAACCTCTGCTATGATCAGGCCCTGGTTTTCACCATAAAACTCATCCACCTCAAAGGTATGATTTCCGGCCTTTACCAAGAAGCGGGTTTTATCAATAACACCTGGTTCACAAATTTTCATTAGCTCCTGGGCTTCTTCAAGAGGAATCTCCTTTTCCCATTCGTAGCGGGTGGCACCCGATTCACTTCCAATGCCTTTTACCGTAAGGAAACCTTTGTCGCCCTTTACACGAACCCTAACGGTCCGCTCAGGAACCGACGAGAGGTAGCCCTGCACAATGCGGGTTTGCTGGCTAACAAAAGGCTTAAAATCGCCCTTTACCAAAAATTTTCGTTCTATTTCGTGTGACATTTTTTTAAAATTTTTGTTGTAGTTGTTGTCATTGTTGTCAGTTTGCCAGCGGCTTGTCAATCCAGCCGATGACGCGTTTAATGGCCTGCAGGTAATTGATGTTCTCCACACCTTCCAAACCCACGTCCTGAATGGTTTTCTTAATGTCTGCCACTTCTGTTGACTCGGAGTTAATGGTGGCGATCTGTGCGCCATTTACGAGCACATAACCGAACTCGCAAATGGTATTATTTACCATATAACCGTAGCGCTCCTTATGCACCCTTACGGCCTGCAGATCGGGATGCTGCCGGATCATGTCAATAAACTCTTCGTAGGTATAAACATCCTTGTTAAACGCAGGCATTGCCACCTGGAATGCCGGGAAAACTTCTTTTTCAAGCACTTCCTTTTTAATTGGGAACTCACCTTTCATCAACGGGTTCCATTGCTCAAGTCCATCCACGGTTTGCACATAGGTTTTTATGTCCATCTTGCCGTCGCGTATCTTGGTATTGTTAATGTCGTTGGTGCGCGACAGGATGTAAATCTCATCGGAATGCCGCTCCCAAACCTTTTCAGGAACGGGCACCGACAGGCGCGACATACGATAATGGGCTTCGTCAAAATCCTGCCCGAAGGAGCGGAACTCAAAGCGTGGCTTTGATATCTCGCCTATTTTCAATTCTTCTTTGCTCATAGGTGCTTGCTTAAAATTAAATTGTTAACATTCCGTTTCATGATTCCATGCAGGCCAGGGAACTGTTCATTGCGGGCAAAACCTGCAATGAACAGCCATCCCGGGTTTGCATCTTAATAGTTCATTCAGCAATATTTGCAAGCGCTATTTGGTAATTTTTATCCCGTCAAGAGTGATATTGTCAAAGCGATTGTTTCCGCTTGGGTTACCTGCCTCAGGGCTTGTAAACAAAATCTTAAATTTCAGGTCAGGGTTGTTATTTACCGCTGCGATTTCAGACAAGTCGATGGTTTTGTGAATATACTCACCGGTGCCAACAATTGAAGGAATAACATAATCTTCGCCCACCGCGGTCCAGGTAGCGCCGCCGTTGGCAGAATAATGAAAACGCTGTAGGGTGGAGCCATTATCTGACCTTGTGGAAGCAAACATGAAAACTAAGCCTTCATATCCGGTTGATGGAATGTCAAAAATCAACTCCCTGGTATCGGCAGGGTTACGTACACGCAAAACGGCACCTTGTTCAGGACCTTCTCCCATTCTCAAATTCCAACTCGAAACCGGGTCAGCTTCTCTGTGGGTCCTTTCATCCATATAGCCGGGTCCAGTACCGGGGTAAGTAATCAAAGCACTTCCAACGGCAGAAAAGTCAGAAGCAACTTCTTCAACAACACCAGCCAATGTATTGAAATGCCAATAGTGGATTAACTCAAGTTCTCCTGGTTCTGGTTCAGGATACGGTTCTGCAACCTCATCTTTGAGGCAGCTGGAAAACAACAGGCTAACAAAAGCAAATAACAGCAATAATATCTTTTTCATTTTGATTAATTTTTTGTGTGATTACTTAGAAAGCTACTTCTACTCTGAATCCCAGGCCATGATAACTGTCACCGCCCTCGCCCGCTGGCTCTGTAACGAGCCGGGGGTCGCGGGTTAAATTTCCATTGGCATCGGTTCCGACAAATATTCTTCCACGGCCATTGGCATAACGGTCATGGTTTACAAAGCGGTAGTTAATGGCCAGCTTTACATTGCTTTTTGCATAATAATTCAATGCAAGGGTATAGCCTTCACCGGAACCTGCCATAATTCCTCCTTCAGCGGTCGGGCGGGAATTCAGATTAAGATATTCGTAACGAAAGCCGATCTCAACATCGCCCCATGACCTGCCAGGCATGGCTTGGGTAAATTCACCTTCCAAAGTGTTGTACAGGTGATGACCGCCAAACAATATATAGCTCCCCATTACATAAAACCCAGAAAAGTTTTCAACTCCAGGCGAATTAAGCCTGTTTACCTTCGCAAGGGTGTATTCGCTTTGAAGTCTTAAGCCCTGGTAATAACCAGCCATTTCGAAGTTTGCAAGCGAATAGTCTTTTGCATCGAAACGGTCGGTATCGAGATACTTAATACGGTTCACATTGGGATAGGACCTTGTGTCAAAACGGATTCTGTCGATATCATCGTGCAGCTTTGGCGTACGGTATGAGCCTGCCACAGCAAAGTGGAGGCCTTTGGTTATATCTTTATAAAAAGGCATGGCCGTAAGCTTTCCTGTAAAAGAATACCCCTCATTACGGCCGGTGAGGTTGTTATCTTTTCGGTTCTGAACTACTTCATAATCGCCCACATCCTGAAAGTGAATGCCACCAACAGCAATAAACCCGGAATAACCATACAATGCCTGAATACCAAGATGCCTGGAAGGGGTAAGAACCCTGGTACCGATGGGGCGCTCCATGAAAGTCAGGTAGCGCGAAGTGGTATTGGTTTCCATTGAGAACCTTTCCTTATAATTACCCACACGAATCCACGCCCTCTTATGAAAAGAATATCTCAAATATGCATCTTTCAGATCAGCAAGCGCATCGGCAAAATCCATGTCAAGTTCTGCTTCCCAGTTACCGGGCAGCTCAGCCTTAACAGCTAAACGGGCCCTGCGAACTTCCAATCCATTTCCAATTTGGTTGAATTTTTCGCCCCAGAATACAGCGCCGTCAACCTGAACACGCATGTCAAACCAAAACCTGTAGTCCAGGTCGGGACTTTCGAACACAAGAATACCGTCGCGTTCTTCTGAATCAATTGGCCTCCTGCTAACCGGCACACCATATTGGTTAAACCTTTGATTTGAAGTTAGCACTACATCTAATTTTTCCTTCCCATCCAACGCTTCTTCTAAATAATCAAAGTCCGGGTGAGAGAAAGTCAGAATCTCAATTGACCCTTCAGGAATTTCAACCTGGTAGCGGCCTTCAGTGTCAGTAAAAACGGCAGTAATTGCCCCTTTTATCCTGACGGTAACCTCTGCAATGGGTTTACCATCGATGTTTGATGCTACCACGCCGGTAACATTCCGCGTTTGCCCAAACACACCGGAAGAAAAAATCCCCAGCAGGCAAAACAGCACAATTTTCTGCATGTTTTTCATTTTTTGTGGTTTAATGTTTGAATGTAACAAAGATGAATTTTGAAAAATTATGAGGATTATAGGTTTATAAGAAATTGCGTCAGATTTTCGCCCGCTTTCAGTTCGAGTTTCTTTCTCAGCCTGTAGCGGGCAATCTCAACACTCTTGGGCGAAATATTCAAAAAAGTGGCAATCTCCTTGGAGGAAAAATTCAATCGAAGCAAAGTGGCCAGGCGTTTCTCGTTCTCGGTAAGATCAGGAAACCGCACGGAAAGCTTAATCTGGAAATCTTTATGAACTTGCTCAATCTGCCCGTAAAACTCCTCAATTTCTTTTGAAAACGACATTTTCTGCTTAAGCAGGACGGAAAGTTCCTTGAGCCGCGCATCGCGCATTTTGATGTCCTGTGAACCAATCAGTTCACTGATTTGATTGGTAATGTTTTCAAGAAATGCCCGCTGCTCGCTGATATTCATTAAAAGGGTGTTCAACTCCTGTCTTTTAAGTTCAAGCTTATTGCTCAACATGGTGTTTTCCATTTGAATGGCATTAATCTCCAGTTCGTTCAGGGCTTTTTGTGAGTTGAAGAACTCGTTTTGATGGACCAGCAATTCGTTCTCCGTTTTCAACCTTAATTTTTGCTGACGGAAGAAAAGGAATACCAGCAGGATGATGATCATGAAGGCTAAAATAAGCAAGCCAGGCATTATCAGGTTAATATTGTAAATACCACTGGCCATGGGCTCGGTTGGAACTTCCTCCATTTGCCCGGCTATGGTTTTTGCCGTTACCACAAGACCGAAGACATTTTGAACAAAGAAAAGTCCAAGATATGTAAAGATGCCAGCTACCAGTGGTGTTGCGATCCAGCCTACGGCAATTCCGCCAAGTGTTTTTCCTTTAATTTCATTCACTCCTTTTACAAGTCCAATTCCCAGCACAGCACCTACCACCACCTGGGTGCTCGAAACCGGCACCAGCGGCAAAGGAGGCAATCCCAGCCAGATTAAAAAACTTGAGAATGAAGCCGAGGAAAACAAAAACAGCACCAGCGCCTGGGTAAGCACTACTACCAGGGCGGCTTCGGGTGTAAGGGCCAGAATGCCCCGCCCTACCGTTTGCATAACTTTATGACTGTAAGTAAAGATGCCTACCGAGATGGCTATTCCGCCAATTAGAAAAAGAATCTGCACCCCGTCGAGCACAAAAAGGCCAAAGTTCAATTCAATGTTTGGGGCCGATGCCACAAAAACGCCCATCACATTGGCAATATTATTGGCACCAAGGCTGTATGCCCCGAAAGCACCCGCGGTAATCAGCCCTATTCGGATAATGGAGTCGAGTTTGATCACATGAATTTGCATGCGGCGCAAAATTCGCCGGAGCAACAAAAAAAGCAAGGCGGCAAAAATCATCCCCAAAACCGGACCAGTAATCCAGGTAGTTACAATTTTGGTAAGCACTACATAATCGGTTTGATTTCCGGTAAAGGCACTCCAGCCCACAATGGCACCCACCACGGCCTGACTTGTAGAGACCGGCAGGCCGGACCGCGTCATAATAAAAACCGTAATGGCAGCGCAAAGGGCAACAGTAAAAGCCCCAGCCAGGGCATCAACCGAGCCAAGGTTCGAAAGGGTTTCCGTGGCCCCACGCCCCTGGAACACAGCCCCAATAACCACAAAAATACTGGCAATCCAGGCGGCCCTTTTAAACGATACCATGCGCGAGCCAACGGCAGTACCAAAAATATTGGCAGCATCGTTCGACCCCAGCGACCAGCCAAGGAACAATCCGCTTGATAGAAAAATAAGGAAAAGCATGATGTATACTTCCTTAAATGGTTCGCTTAATAGCCATGATCGACAACATATCGGCCGCCTCCTGGGCTGCATCCGAAAGGTTTTCAATATGCAGGGTAAAGTAACGCAAGTGGAACTTTTCGCTCAACTTCAGATTGGTCATTTCCTGAAACACTTTGCGCTTTATGGCATCGGCCAGCTTGTCGGCCTCCTTTTCATATAAATATACCCGGTGGATTTTCTCCTTTACCTTTTCAGGATTGCGGAAATAATCGCGGGCTGCAGGAATGACCGAATCAATGGCAGCAGCAGAGACCTCAGTGAGCTTCACCAGATCCTGGTTGAGCTCGGCAGGGATATGAGGTACCTCTACATCAAACTGAAAAAGGCTCTTTTTAGCCATGTCAATAATATTATCCAATACCTCTAGCAACCGCATGATATCGCCACGAAGCTGAGGCATCAGCGACTGAGTGTAAAGAATATTTTCAATCTTACGACGCGTAATGTCGGCCTCGGTCTCAAGGGCCGAAAGGGTTTTCAGATTGTCGACAAAACTCTCGCGATTTCCGAAAAGATAGTTTTTTACACCTTCCTTAAAGATGAGCGCACCTTCGTCAATGCTGTTGAGGAAAGTGTCAATGAGCTCAATCGATTTGTTTGCTTGTTGAAATGAGAACATGGCGTTTGGTAATTTTAGGTGGTGTTTGCAAATATATTTAATTAAGGATTCGAATTTCTGTTTCGTAAAGTGGCCGAAAAAAGCAATCAAAAACAGTGTAGAGTTTTTAAAATTTTATAAAAGCCTCTTTTTTAGTTTTTTATAAAATCGGATGTTGTGGTTGTTTTTTGATTAAATATCATTTACCCTTGTAAATGTAGAGTTTATGTTTGGTATTTTCTCATAGGAAAATTAGCACTTTTTTAGACCCAATAGGAATTGCTTCCAAAAAATCTTTAGCTTCGTCTGTAAAATGATATCATGAGCAAAGGCAGCTTCCAGGTTTACAAATCGTCGGCGGGCAGTGGCAAAACCTATACCTTAGTAAAGGAATACCTCAAGATTGTGCTGCCACATCCCGAAAAGATGCGGCAGATCCTGGCCATTACCTTTACCAATGCCGCTGCCGCAGAAATGAAAAGCCGCATCATTGAGGAGCTGGGGGCCCTGGCCTCACTCGGCAAAAACCCCGGCAACCGCAAAGCCCGGGAGCTGCTCGACCAAATCATTAGCGAATACCACGACGAGGGAGTGACCGCTCATGCCGAATCCATTCTGATTGAAAACGCAGGCACCATCCTGGCCGACATCCTGCACAACTACAGCGACTTTTCGGTGAGCACCATCGACAGCTTTGTGCATCGCATTGTGCGCACCTTTGCCTTCGATCTTCGCATCCCGGTCAATTTCGAAATAGAGATGGATACCGACAGCCTGCTGAACAAAGCCGTTGACATGCTCATTAGCCGTACCGGCAGCGACCAGCAGCTTACCAACCTGCTCATTCGCTTCATTGTGAACCAGGCCGACGATGACGGAGACCTGCGCATAGAAACGGCCATTGGCAAGTTGGCCAAAACATTGATGGACGAGGACAGCGCGCCCTTTGTGGAAAAACTTAAGGAGCTTTCGCTGGATGAATTCCTTTCCATTCAGCAACAAATCTCTGGCCGCATCAAAGCCTACGAGAACAATGCGGTGGCAAGCGCCAGCCAGGCCCTGGCGCTTATTTCGCAGCAAGGACTGGGTCCCGAGGCTTTTTTCCAGGGACGCAATGGCATCGTTGGCTATTTCCAGAAACTTTCCCAAGGAAACGTGCCCGAAACCATCGTACCGGGAAAAAACGCCCGCAACACCATCGACAACGACAAATGGTACGGGAGCAAGGCCACCCCGGCCGACAAAGCAGCCATCGACAGCATTAAGCCCGGCTTACTAAAAATCATTGAGGATGTTTTCGGGATATCAAATCAATACTTCGAAAACTACCAGTTGCTCCGGGCCGTTAGCCAGAACCTGTTTCCGCTGGGCGTGCTCAACGAGGTGCAGAAAGTGCTGGAGGAAATCAAAGCAGAAAACGTGCTGCTGCACATCTCCGATTTCAACCGCAAGATTTCGGCCATTGTGGCCGAGCAGCCCGTGCCTTTCATCTACGAGCGCATTGGCGAACACTACCAGCATTATATGATCGACGAGTTTCAGGACACCTCCATACTACAATGGCAAAACCTGCTGCCATTGGTTGAAAACGGACTGGCCACAGAAAAGCTGAGTCTGGTTGTGGGCGATGGCAAGCAGGCCATTTACCGCTTTCGCAACGGCGATGTGGAGCAGTTTGTGGGCCTTCCGCAGCTGCCTGCAGGTATTGCTGGCATTAACAAAGAGCAGTGGCAGGCTACCCTTGAGCGAAACTTTATCCCGCGCAACCTGGGCACCAACTACCGCTCGAAAAAGGTGATTGTTGATTTCAACAACCGCTTTTTCGAAATGGCCAAAGCCTTCCTTTCGCAGGAAATGCAGGCCATTTATCACGAACACAGCCAGGCCGCCCGACAAAACGCCGAAGGCGGCTATGTTGAAATCAATTTTCTGGGCAAGGACGAAGAGCAAACCTACGATGAGCTTACCCTGGAAAAAGTTAAGGAAACCATTGAGCGCTTGCAGCAGGCCGGCCACCCCCTGAGCGACATCACCATATTATGCCGTTCGAACAGCAAGGGCAGCCTGCTGGCCCGCAACCTGCTTAGGCAGCAGGTGCCGGTCATTTCTTCAGAGTCGCTGCTGCTCAACCAATCGGAAGAGGTCATCTTCTTTATCTCCGTTTTAAAACTGCTGGTAAACCGCCACGATGCCATCGCCGCGGCCGAAATGATCAACTACCTGCTCACGGCCGGCTGGCTAAAAAAAGTCGGTAGCGTCCACCAGGCACTGCAAGCCTCAAGCCTTTTTCCTGCCCCTTCGGCTGCTGCGGGGGTCGACTGGCAGGTCTGCATTGAAAAATTGCTTGCTGGTGAAGGGCACACCTATAGGTTTTCAGCGCTCACCTACCTCAACCTCTACGACATCTGCGAAAGCATAACCCGCCAATTTTTTACACGGAGCACGCCAAATCCCTTTGTGGCCTTTTTCATGGATGCTGTGTTCGAATATGCTGAAAAAAACAGCCTGTCCATAGCCGATTTCCTGGCATGGTGGGAAGAGTCGGGCCATAAATATTCGCTGGTAGTTCCCGAAGGCTTAAATGCGGTACGGATCATGACCATACACAAATCGAAAGGGCTGCAGTTTCCGGTGGTCATTTTTCCCTTTGCCGATCTGGAGATAAAAAAAGCCACCCGCGAGGGGCTTTGGGTGTATGCCGACCAGCCCGGACTGGAAGGACTTAGGGCCGTTTGGCTGAAAATGACCGGAAAAACGCTGGAGCACACTCCTTACCAGCCTCTTTATCAGAAGGAAATGGAGCGCACCATGCTCGACACCATTAACCTGGCCTACGTGGCTTTTACACGCCCCAGAGAGAAGTTGTTTGTCATTGCAAAAAACCCGCCCGACAAACTCAGTGAGCGCCCACCCCTGCAAAAATTGCTGGAAAAGTTCCTCGACGACCAGCAGACCCCTGAGCTGGCACCTGCATGCTATGCCTTTGGCACTTTTGAGGAAGTGCAAGGCCGGCAGCCTGCCATTGACTCTTCAGAGCCCCTTTTCGGGAAACTGCTTTCGCGAAGCTGGACAGCAGCCCTGCGCATGCGATCCAACCAGGAAGAAAGAGGTGTGGCCTCGGCCGGGCAGCGCGAGCGCGGAAAGCTGCTGCACCGGGCCATGGAGCAGATCATCACCAGGGCCGACATCGGCCCGGTGCTTGCCCGAATGCGCGCTGAAGGCGAGATAGACCAGCCGACAGAACAAGAGTGGAACGAACGCATAAGCGAGCTGCTGCGCCTCGAAAAATTGGCCCCTTGTTTTGCCCCAGGCGTAAAAGTAAAAGCCGAAGCAGGGCTGTTCGACGAAAACGGTAACTTCTTCAGGCCCGATAGGGTGGTGCTGCTCGACGACCGCACGGTTGTGATAGATTACAAAACCGGGGGCGAATACGACAGCCACCGCGAGCAAATCGAAAACTACGCGAAGCTGCTGCAAACCATGATCAATCGCCCGGTGGAAAAGCTCTTGCTCTACCTTGATGAGTATAAATTAAAATCAGTCTAAATTAGAATAGGCCCCGGCAAGGCAAATAGAGGGCCGTATCGCATTTCATTTATCCAAAAATTTATTACTTTTCCCATCGCTAAGGAATTTTACTCCAAAAGCAGGCTTTGCCCTTATCCTTTTCCGAAACCAAACAACCAAGGTAATATGTCCACAAAACAAATCCTGGAGAAATTTGAACCCCGGCGCCAAAACCTGTTGATGATACTGCATGCCTTGCAGGATAATCACCCACAGAACTATCTTACAGAAGAAGCCCTTGGCGAAACGGCCAAACACCTTAAACTGACCAAAAGTTCGGTGTACGGAGTGGCAAAATACTATACCATGTTCAGCCTGAAACCCAGAGGAAAATTTGTGATCAGGGTATGTGTTTCGGCCGTTTGCGAGCTAATGAAAGGGCAGGAAGTAATTGGCCACCTGGAAAATGTGCTTGGGATAAAAAGCGGTGAGACCACCCCATGCGGCACTTTCACCCTGGAAATCGCCGAATGCCTGGGGCAGTGCCAGGAAGCACCAAGTATGATGATCAACGAAAAGGTATTTAACCACCTTGACGAACAAAAGATCAGGGAGGTCATTACCGAATACCGTAAATGGTAGCTTTTGTAACAATTCTTTTTTGAAAACCATTGCATCATGATAAAAGAAACCCGGATCACACTAAAAAATGTGGGCAAGATCAACCCCGAGAGCATTGATGATTATATTGCTGCCGGAGGTTACGCAGGGCTGAAAAAAGCCCTGAAGATGGAGCCTTTCTCCATTATTGATGAAGTCCTTGAAGCCGGCTTGCGCGGCCGCGGCGGAGCAGGCTTCTCCACAGGTACCAAGAAGAAGTTTACCAGCAAAAGCTGTCTGACCTGCCCGCAGCGCTACGTGGTGGTAAATGCCGATGAGGGCGAGCCCGGCACATTCAAGGACCGGGTCATCATGGAAAACGATCCCCACCTCTACATCGAGGGCACCATCATTGCTGCTTTCAGCATCAACGCCACCAAAGGCTTTATTTACCTTCGCGGCGAATATACCGGCTCCATCGACAAAACCCGCAAAGCCATTGCAGCAGCCTACGAGCGTGGCTTTTTGGGAAAAAACATTTTAGACTCGGGCTTCGACTTCGACCTGGAGTTGAAGCTTGGCGCCGGCTCTTACCTCTGTGGCGAGGAGCTCACCATGCTCGAGTCGCTCGAAGGCAAGCGCGGGCACCCGCGCATAAAGCCGCCCTTCCCGGCCGAGAAAGGCGTGTTCGGCGCTCCCACCCTGGTCAACAACGTGGAGACGCTCTCGAATGTGCCGCTTATCATAGCCAACGGCAAGGATTGGTACCGGCAGTTTGGCACCGAGCGTTCGCCGGGAACCAAGATTTTCACCATTAGCGGAAAAGTTAAAAATCCGGGTTACTATGAAGTGGAAATGGGCGTCAGCCTGCGCGAGCTGATCTGGGATCTGGCCGGCGGCATGAGTGGCGACAAACCTTTCAAGGCGGCCCTACTGGGTGGTGCGGCGGGCACTTTCGTGGATGCCAGCATGCTCGACGAGCGCATGACCTACGACAACCTGCGCGAAAAGGGCGCCACACTGGGATCAGGGGCCGTGATCGTGATGGAAGAAGGCGACTCGGTTTACAACATCCTCCACAACTGCCTGCGCTTCTTCAAACACGAATCGTGCGGCAAGTGCGTGCCCTGCCGGGTGGGTACTTCCATGCTGGTAAAAGGTACAGAAAAGTTGCGCAATGGGGTGCCCGACAAAAGGGCCCTCCTCGACCAGATGGTGCACGAGTCGGAGATCATGGCCGCCACCTCGCTCTGCCCCCTGGGGCAGTCACCCATATTGCCGCTGAAATCAGCCGCAAGGTACTTTGCGGAGGACCTATTGATTTAAGATTAACGATTTTTGATTTACGATTTTAAAAAACCTTGAACTTTAAATTTTGAATCTTAAACCTTGAATCCGCTGGTAAGCGGACACGCCCTGAACCTTGAACCTCGAACCTTGAACCTGAAACCTAACAAATATGCCCAATCTCGTCAACATAAGCATCGACAACAAAAAGATACAAGCCCCGGAAGGCGCCAACCTGCTGCAGGTGGCCAAAGACAACGGCATTGCCATTCCGCACCTGTGCTACCATAAAAAGCTGACCCCCACGGGTGCCTGCCGCCTTTGCGTGGTGAAGATCAAGGATATGCGCGGCCTTATTGCCTCCTGCACCGTTAAAGTAGAAGAAGGTATGGAGGTTACTGCCTTCGATAACGAACTGGAAGAAGCCCGCAAATACCTGCTCGACTACCTGCTGGCCGAGCATGATGAGAGCTACGATGGCAGCTATCATGACGAGTTCCGTGAGCTGATCTTCAAATACGGCCTCGACAAGAAGGAAAACCGCCGTTTCCCTTCCATTTGGAAAGAGCTGGGCTATCCGAAGGACGAGACTTCGCCCGTGCTGACCTACGACGCCGCCAAGTGCATCAAGTGCTTCCGCTGCATTAAGGCCTGCGACGAGGTGCAGGGTAAGAACGTGCTTTCATTCACTAACAGGGGTATCGTTTCGTATATCATTGGTGGTTTTGACAAATGGGGCGAGAGCGAATGCGATGGCTGCGGCGAATGCATACAGCTTT
>JAHYJD010000175.1 GCA_019429365.1 Bacteroidales bacterium
CGGCATACCACTCATCGGTGCCGGGAATGTTCAGAACCGAGTGGTGTCCGGCGCCGGTGGCAACGAAAGGATCCTGCTGCAAAACGGTACCAATGCGTTCAAACGGACCAAACGGACTGTCGGAAATGGCATAGGCCACGCGATAATTTGGTCCGGTCCAGCCACCTTCCGACCACATAAAATAGTATTTTCCGTTGCGCATAAACATTACCGGGCCTTCCACGTAACCTTCGGGCGTCACTTCCATAAACATTTCACCGTTGGGCAGAGGCTCCAGACCGGTGAAGTCGTCGTTCAGTTTTACTACATTGCAGTGGCGCCATCCGCCGTAATACATATAGTAACTCCCGTCCACATCGCGAAAAACAAACTGGTCTATGGGTTGGGCGCCGTTTACGTTTTCACTGATAAGCGGTTTCCCAAGTAAATCCCTGTAAGGTCCCTGCGGCTGGTCGGCAACAGCAACACCTATTCCGCCCACCTCTCCGGGATGAACATCGTTGGCAGCAAAAAAGAAGTAATATTTACCGTCTTTTTCAATCACACCCGGCGCCCACATGGCCCTCCATGCCCATTTTACTTCCGAAGTGTCGATAATATTTTCGTGTTTAGTCCAGTTTACCAGGTCGGGCGAAGAAAAACAATCGAATTTCACCTGCTCTTCATAAGGTGCAGAAAAGGTGGGATAAATCCAGTATTTGTTGTCGTAAACTATCACTTCAGGGTCGGCATACCACCCTTCGAACACCGGGTTGCCCGACCAGACCGGGAAGTCGGAAAGGGCCATTCCCGATACATATCCTGCTGATGCCAGCCCGGCAGCAGCTTCCATCAGCATGGCGCCGCTCAGCTGAATAGTCAGGTCAACAGCACCTTCGGGTTTGGTTTTCCAGTAGGGGCCAAATAACATCCGTTCCTTATCGGTTCCTTCATTCCAAAGTGCCTGCGCGTTGTAAAACATAAAATCCACATACTCCTGTTTTTTCTCGCGGGGTAACGCATGGTGCTGAATAAGTTGGGTAAAATAGCGGATGAAAATTCCTTTGAACAACCCGCCGTCGCCACCACCTTCACTTTTCAAAATGTTATCTGCTTTGTTCGTCAGCGATTCAAGAGTGTAATCGGTCGCTTTAATGGCATCGTGTAAATAAGTTGAATCGTTGGTGAGATTGAACAACTCAACGGCAGCGCCAATGAATGTTCCCTGGTTGTAAGTAAAAATCCAGTCTTTGTTGATTTTCAGCCCGTCGCCGGTTTCTTTGATGTTGTCCCAGATGGCGCCGGTTTCTTTATCGAAAAGGGTTTCCCTTTCCCAGTGATAAATCTTTTTGGCCCATTCCAGGTCATTGAAATTTTTCTTTTCACGGAAAAGCCGGGCGGCAAAAATGGCTGCCGGTCCGTTTGAGCAGGCGTTTTTTCCGTAGGGGTCGCGTTTCTCCCACATGAGGCCCCCGCCGGCAATGTCGCTCCAGTATTTTTTAATGTCTTCCCAAACCACTTCGGTAGCTTGCAAAAATTTTTCATCGCCGGTAAGCTGATACGCACGAAGCATAGCCAGCACGTTCCATTCCATATCGTCGATGTAGCGGTTCAGGAAATCGCCGCCGTTTTGCATGGGAACGCCTTCAAACCAGTCATGGATGTGGCTCAAATAAAATCGATCGCCGGTGCGCCAATAGGCGTCGAGCATCACATCCAGTGCATGTGCCTGCGGCCAGTAATGAAACCCGGTACTTTGCCCGTCGTTCTGATAATTAAAACACTTTTTGTCTGCATTCCAGTAGTTTTCAATCAGTGCCCGGCTGGTAGTGTCGGCAATGGCGTTCCAGTCTGTTTTAGGTTCTGAAACTGAATTATTGCATGAATTAAACAGGATAAATAAAAGGATAACTGAAGTAAAAACTGAATTTTTCATTTTTTAAAAGTATCTGTAATTATTAATTTCTGAATTCGTTTTTTCATACAAAGGCGCGAAAACGCCATGGAAATTGTTTGAAAGTTTGAAATTGTTTGATGTTGTTTGAACCTTTGAACTTCCTCCGAAGCCACGAAAGCGATGCCTTTGGCAGAGTCTTACGGACAAACACTCGAACTCTCAAACTTTCAAACTCTCGAACCTTCAAATTTATTCCGAAGTGGTTGGTCCGTGCACCACCAGCGTTCCGTCGCTGAGTACTTCCATGTGATCGATAAACACCACACGGTTTTTACCGGTTTCGGAGGTATAGCCGTGATACGCACAAAGCATCTCTTTACCATCGGGTGACCAGGTGATGGAGTTGTGCCCGGTACCTGTTACAATTCCGCCCCGCTCTGTGTTTTTTTCGAGCACCGGATTGTTCGCTGCTTTGGTAAACGGCCCCAGCGGATGGTCTGATGTAGCGTATCCAACAGCATAATGTTCCCCTCCGTAAAAGTTGGCCGAGTACATCATGTAATACACATCGTTCTTTTTGAAGATATACGAACCTTCGGTCCAGCGGCGGTTGACTTCGCCCGAAGTTACCGAGCGGCTTTCCCATTCAGTCTGCGGATCGTCCATGGTAACCGGAGGTCTCAGCAGGAGCACAGGCTCCCCGATCACTCCTGAAAAATCGGGTTTCATTTCCACGCCGTAAATCCAGCTCTCTTCAATTTCGTCGAACAAACCCTCGCTGCGGGCCCATTCGGCCAGTTCGCTTTCCACCGGGTGTTTATAACAAACCCGGGAATAGTAAAGGTAAACCCTGCCGTCTTCAAACCAAACATTGGCATCC
>JAHYJD010000176.1 GCA_019429365.1 Bacteroidales bacterium
CCCGCAAGGGAGTGTGCTTGTCAAGTAGATGCGGCAGTGATTGGGAGAAGGAAGATGCTCTTACCTGGGGAGGTCTCGCCAGTTCGCAAGAATTGGTGAGAAGTCAGCAGAGGCCATAGTAGGTTAAGGAAACGAGCTGTCATTAAACGGCGGAGGACTCACAAATGAACTGAAGGGCTGAACGTTAAGTTGTTCCAAATGTTGCAGGGAGGCATTCACCAGCCCTGCATTAAGCGGAGCAGGGAAAGAAGAAAAGTAAACTAAGATGATTGAACAAATTCTTACACGGAAGAACCTGTTACAGGCGATGCGGCAAGTCCAGCGGAACCACGGTTCGGCAGGAGTTGACCACATGCCCGTGACCAAACTGTCTGAACTCCTTGAAATAGACAAGGATGAACTGACAGTGAAGGTTCGTTCGGGGAAGTATTTGCCACAACCCATTTTAGGAGTAGAAATCCCGAAAGGGAACGGAAAAACCAGATTACTGGGAATTCCTACTGTAACCGACCGTTTACTTCAACAGGCGGTATTGCAGGTAATCAACGCAAGGTTTGAGTTTGAGTTCTCGGATTCAAGTTTTGGATTCCGGCCAAACAAGAACCTGCATCAGGCAGTGTTAAAAGCACAGGGATACATTAACGAAGGGTTTCAGTATATCGTGGATATCGACCTAAAAACCTTTTTCGACGAAGTTGACCACTGCTATCTGCTGCAACTGCTTTACCGTAAAATCAAATGCCGCGAAACCATGCGTCTTATTCGCAAATGGCTGCGTGCCCCGATTCAAATAAAGGGGAAGTTAGTCAAACGGCGGAAAGGCGTACCACAGGGTAGTCCGCTGAGCCCGTTACTGTCCAACATCATGTTGCATGAACTGGACAGAGAACTGGAACGGCAGGGGTTGCGGTTCGTCCGCTATGCCAACGATTTTAGCATTTACGTTAAAACCAAAGCAACCGCCCGGA
Organism: Bacteroidales bacterium; assembly: GCA_019429365.1. GTDB lineage: Bacteria > Bacteroidota > Bacteroidia > Bacteroidales > UBA7960 > UBA7960. Next base: position 969 of record JAHYJD010000176.1, read on the forward strand.
AAGTTGGCAACAACATCTAAAAGTTCCTTCGGGACAAGTTAAAGTTGGCCATCAACCGGGAGAAAAGCGGCATCCGCAGGCCGGTACAATTCACCTGTTTAGGATTCGACTTTGTACCTACCTATGTGAAAGGCGAACGCGGCAAGTATCAACTGGTAGTCTCAAAGAAAGGCTGGGAAAAGCTGAAACAAAAGCTGAAAACCATCACCCGGAAAACCACACCTATGAGTTTTGACGAACGTATCGAAAAACTCAACGAAGTTCAGAGGGGATGGGTAAATGCCTTCCGAATGGCAAGCATCCAAAACAAACTCAATGAACTGGACGGGTGGGTTCGCAACCGGCTTCGCTATTGCGTTTGGCATCACTGGAAGAAACCTGAACGGAAAAGGAAAAACCTGATTCGTTTAGGGATTGACCAGGACCATGCCTACGCATGGAGCCGCTCACAAATGGGAGGTTGGGCAATTGCCCAAAGCCCGATTTTGGGAACTACTATCACAGTTGAACGGTTGAAAAAGCGGGGTTACGTTCCTTTGCTGGAACTCTATACTCAAATTAAACCCGTTAAATGGGACGGAAAATTGTCCCTTGGGTATTCCTGACGACTTAACGAACCGCCGTGTACGAGACCCGTATGCACAGCCTGCCCCGAAAGCCTTCGGGGGTGGTGTGAGAGCCTCTCCCTGTCAGCGTTTGCTGGTGGGGCGGGCTACTCGATGTGTGCTGCGAGTTGCACAAGCAACGTAACTGCAATAAAGATGGAAGCAGGCCTTCCGGTTGGGATTTTTAGGAGTATCAACCAAACCACTTCTATGATGTGTTGGAGGAAACAAAGGCGCATGAAGCGATAGAAGAAAAGGCTGTTTGAAACAGTCAGGTGTGAATAGGGGAGATGAGCGAAAGCGAACCTTCCGATGAAGTGACGAAATGGTCAGTTGTTGTCGAAACCTGATAAATATCGAGGTGTCAGGGATGAGTGCAGAGGCAACCTAATTACTGTCTGCACGGCAACCGTCATAAAGGGGGCATGAACTCTATTCAGGCTTTATTGTGGAACGCAGGAAACCTTAACAGTATGCAAAAGGGAAAACCCAAGCAGGAAATACCTGCAAGGCGATTACCAATGACTGTTAAGGTGGCGGATGAAGCCGTAGTAGTGATGAATCCTCTGTAATGGGGGTGGAGCAAAGGGCTTCAATTATGCAGTTTGGAATTAATGACAACTTAAAATTTTAAGGATGATTTTTAATGAACAAACAAAGTCAGTTCCCATAACAAAGATGATGGTATGGGAAGCGTACAAAAAGGTGAAGAGTAACAAGGGAAGTGCCGGGATTGACCAGCAGACACTGGAAGATTTCGACAAAGTCCGTTCCAAAGAATTATATAAGATATGGAACAGACTAACTTCCGGTAGTTATTTTCCACCCGGAGTAAAACGTGTGGAGATTCCCAAGCCGGGCGGCAAAAAGCGTCCATTGGGTATTCCAACGGTAAGCGACAGGATTGCGCAACAGGTGGTTAAAACGTACCTGGAGCCAAGGCTTGAAGTTGAATTTTTAGAAAACTCGTATGGCTACCGGCCAAACAAGAGTGCACTTTCAGCAGTAAAGAAAGTACAGGAAAATGTACGAAAATACAGTTGGGCAATTTATTTATGCATTACTGTTTTGACAAGTGGCTGAAAATCCATTACCCAGTAGTGAAAATGGTACGATATGCCGACGATATTGTTATTCATTGTCGCACATATCAGGAATCCAACCTTTTGCTT
>JAHYJD010000055.1 GCA_019429365.1 Bacteroidales bacterium
GCGGCAATCAATCGGCTTCCTTTCCCGCAAAGGGAACCATTGAAGATTATATAGCCCCTGAAGCCCCGCAGAATCTTTCGGGGATCATCTATTATGACGGCATTGTGGAACTGTTTTGGGATGCCGGCAAGGAGGCCGATTTGAGGGGCTATCGAGTGTATTACGCCAATCAGGCCGACCATGAGTACGTGCTGCTTACCCCGCGCCCCATTGCCGAAAATTACTTCAGGGATACTATACCCGTGCAAAGCCTTACGCCCAGTGTTTTTTTCAGGATTAGCGCGGAAGACTTTTCAGGAAACACCTCAGGGTATTCAGAGGTACTGGAGCTGGCACGCCCCGATGTGGTGCCACCCGCAAGGCCGCTGGTGCTGGATGCCAGGCAGGATGAAGAAAATGTTTTCATTCGCTGGACTAAAAGCCCATCCGTTGACTTGCTGGCCTATCGCATTTTCCGGAAAAGAGAGGACCAGGAGAATTGGGAGCTGATGCGCCTGGTTGAGCCCCGGGAGGTAGCGGAAAACCTGGAGTTTTCCGATCAGCCGCCCCACTCATCCTTGCCATACAGCTATATTGTGGAAGCCATCGACAAAGCTGGCAACAGCTCGGGCATGAGCAGGCCCGTGAATTTCAGGGTAAAGGGGCCCATGTTGCTGAAGGTTCCCTTAGAGCTTCAGGCCCGCTTTGAAGCACAGGCCAACAAGGTGAGCCTTAACTGGGACTATCAGACCGCCGATAGCCATTATCTTCTGCTATTGCGCGGGGTAAATACCGAAACGCTTACCCCACTGACTACCCTGGAGTCGGGCAACAGACAGTATGTCGATTTGAATATTTTCCGCGAAAGCGAAATGAATTACGCACTGCAGCTTGTTTTTAGCGATGGCCGAAAAAGCGAACCAAGCCCGGTGGTGAAACTGAAAATTCCTTAAGCTTTTTTTGCAGAGCAGGATTTGAAACGCCTTCCTTATATGGAGAAGACCAGAAAAAGACCGGGTTTGTCGGCCCCTTACACGAGCAATTGCCAGGTGATCGATTCGCGCTTGCGCGAAAGCCTGGAAAAGGCCACTTCGCCCGCCGAAAAGACAGAATGCTTCGATGCTGCCCACGAAACCTGGGAATGGTTGCTATTGCAGGCGTTTCATGAATTGTTGATCCTTTGCCAAACTCAACAGCAATATGCCCTGCGCGAGGCCCAGCGGCTCTGGCTTTTGTATCGCGAACAGGACTTTGCCTGTATCGACGACATTTACTCCGGCCTTGAAAATGGATTTATTTCGCCCGAAACCAGTGCCGCCAAAATGGAAATAACCCGAAGCCGCGCCATGCAACTGCTGCAACTGCGCGATAAATGCCGCGAGGCAAAACCTTGAATTTTAAGGACTTTAAACCAAATTATTATGAAAAATGACTTTAGGTTAATTGGGACTTGTTTTTTCTTTTGTTGATCGTTTGCGCTCATCCTGCAATTGTTTCAGCAGAAAACAACAACAACAATAAAAACGCCCGAATGGCTAAAGTGGATGCCCAGGCTCCTGCTCAAAAATCGCAATTGGACAACACCCCCATTTCAGGTCAGTTTACCATTAATCAAAACGAACCAACCGGAGGAATCAATTTTAATAGTTTTAACGACCTGAAGGACAGGTTGGTAGCGACTGGAGTAAATGGGCCAGTGATGGTTGATGTGGTTGGTAACAATGCTGTTTACGAAGAACAGCTTACGTTTTTGAGTGTTCCGGGGGCTAGCCAAACCAATACAATAACCATAAATGGAAATGGCAACATCTTGCAGTTTCTTTCGACCAACAGCAACGAAAGGGCTACCTTAAAACTTAATGGTGCCAAGTTTTTTACTTTTAACAATTTGATAATTAAAGCTTTGGGAGAACTGAGCGGGGAATATGGCTAGGGGGTTCAATTGATGTTCGGAGCGGATCACAACAGTTTTATTGCTTGTCATATTGTGGCCAACGAAACCTCAATCAGCGATTCTTTTATAGGGATTGTGGCCAGCAACCTGTTGGAAATGAGTTTTTACTTTTCCCAAATCCAGCCAGCAACAAACTTTTTTTACAAAGCGGCTTGAAACCCGGCGATTTACTTCAAATACTTGTTTTTGATGTCCATGGCAATTTGGTAATGCTACAGGAAAACCCAGCCCCAAACAATATGCATGTCCTGGAAGTGGGGCACTTACCAAAAGGAGTCTACATCATTCAGATCAAGGGTCGAAGTTTATCTCTTACGGGAAAGTTTGCCGTTATGTAAACAGCCTGAAAATAAATTTCATTCCGCAGGTAATGCGCATTAGTGCGAGCTAACCCTTTTTATTAATGGTAGCTGCTTTTTAGTTGTTTTTGAGATCATTAGGCAGGGTCATTTCAAAAACGCATCCCTTACTGTTGTTCTGCCTGACAGTAATTCGTCCTCCAGCAATTTCCATGAGCCGGTGGCTCAAAATCAGGCCCAGTCCGGTGCCTTGCTTCCCGGGGTCGCCAATACTTCGCGTATCCACATCGATGCGAAAAAGTTTTTTCATATCCTCTTCGCTCAAACCCGGGCCGCGGTCGGTTACCGAAACCACCACCTCGTGGTTGGAATCAATGGCATCGATTTGCACCGTTTCCTGCATTGGGGAATACTTAACTGCGTTTGAAATGAGGTTTCTCAGAACAGTAACGGTAATATGCGGGTCAGAATAAACGGTCAGGTCGGGATCGATGCTTACATCAATCTTTATGCTTTTTTCGGAGATCAGGCTTTCGGCGGGAGCAAGCGCTTTATTTATCAGGCTGGAGAGCGAGTGCCAGGCAGGTTTAGGCTTCAGCGCGCCGGTTTGTGAGCTTGACCATTGCAGCAGGTTATCGAGCAGATCGTTTAGGTTAAGGGCTGAGTCGTCCAGTTCATTTACCAGCAACGAGGTTTGCTCGGGGCCCAGATGCTGCATCTTTCCGCGCAAAGCCGAAGAAATGTGCCTGAAGGAGATCAGGCTGTTTTTCAAGTCGTGCGAAATAATGGCAAAGAAACGGTCCTTGGTGGCATTGATGGTTTCGAGCTGCTGCTGAATACGGCTGCGCTCCTCGGAGCGGTAATACAGGGTAGCAATCAGCATCAGAAGGGTAATGATGAAACCCAGGCCAAGAAACAACTGGGTGCGTGAGCGGCGAAGTTTAAGCTGGTTAATTTCTTTTTCCTGGCTGAGGATTTCAATCTCACTCTTTTGCTGTTCGGTTTCGTATTTCAGTTGCAGCTCCTGCAATTCGCGGCGGGTGCTTTCAGAATACAAGGAGTCGTTTATGCTCGAATACGCCCTGAAATGCTCCAGGGCCTTTTGGTAATCGGCAATTTTTTCATAAGCAGCAGCCAGGTCATTGTGGTTTTTCATAATGGTGGCATTGAGCTGTATTTGCTCTGCAATTTCCTGGCTTTTCAGGTATGCTTCAATGGCCCTTTCGGGAATACCCATAATAAAGTAGCTGTTTCCAAGTTGGTTGTAAGTGATAGCCAGCGACCGCAGGCTTTTTTGCCCTTCAAAAATTTCAATGGCCCTTAAAAGGTAGGTGAGTGAATTTTCGGTTTGCCCCATTTCCTGGTATATAAGCCCCAAGTTGCTGTAGCGAACGGCTATTCTGGCCGGGTTGTTCATTGCCTGGTCAACACCCATTGCCTGCTCCATATAATCAATGGCTTTGTTGTAGTCTTTCAGGCCGCGATAAGCCATCCCTACGCTGCTGAGCCTAATACTGAGCACCGAAGAGTCGCCCAGACTGCGGGCAAATTCAAGCGCCTGCATGTAAAAGTCAAGCGCTTTTCCAAATTCATTCCACGATTCATAAACTTTTCCAAGGTTGTTGTAAAGCACTGACATCCCCTTTTTATCGTCGCGCTGCTTTTCAATTTCAAGGGCAATGGATAAATAATTGGCTGCCTCGCTGTAATTTCCCATTAGAAAATAGGCGTTGCCAATATTTGCCGTGTTGATTCCTTCTTCCTGAAGATTTTCAGAAAGTTTGGCATAGTGCAGTGCCTTTTGCGAAGCTTGCAGGGCTTCTGGGTAGAGACTCAAAAGATTAAGCGTGTAACCTGCATTGCCAAAACCTTCGCAAACCAGTTTCAGGTCGGGCTCGGCCTTTTGAAGCTCGAGCTCGGCCGACCTGGTATAATTTGCGGCAGCCTCTTCCAGCCTTCCGCTTTCAAACAAGGCATCTGCCAGTTGATAATACAAGCGCGGGGCCTCTTCGGCGCTTGAAGATCCGGCCGCATGTAAAAGGCTGTCGGCCTTTTCTGCCTGAAGAAAAAAAGGAATTATTAATAATAAAAGACCTGAAACAATGAACCTGACTGTTTGCATGGCCCAGTATTTTAGATAAAATTAATAGATGGGCGAAAAATAGTAAAAAAAACGATGGAAAATTACACGCATATGTTTTAATTTGTAAAAAATATCAAATAGTCCACGTGTTATTACCCTTCTTTTGTAATCAAAACAATTGTTTAAAAAAAGGCGCCCAAAACCTTGTTCCGTATTGGTTTTATGTCTAATATTGAAACCCTTTTCCGCTCTTTTGTCTCTTTGCGGGAAATGATATGGTCTTTGACAGGAACATAAAAGGGCGCATTCCTTTGCGTATGGGTGGCAAATTTTGTAAATTTAGGGCTGAATACTTTGTTTTTTGGTATTGTTCTAAAAACCCAAAGCCATGGAAGATCGCCTGATTACCTTAGCCACAGATCATTACACCGCTGCCGAAGTGCTGAAAGCCAAGCTCGAGGGTGCCGGCATCGCGTGTTTCCTGAAGCATGTGCACCTGATACAGGGTGCTGCCGCCGAAGGGGTGCAAATCCAGATCCGCACCTCGGATGTGGAAAAAGCCCTGCGGCTGATGGCTGAATGGAAAGCAGAACAAGAGGAGGCCGAAAAAAAGGATATCCGGTTAATCCGGCGCATCCTGGTTCCGGTCGACTTTTCTGGGTATTCAAAAAATGCATGCCTTTATGCACTTAACCTGGCCAGCAAGCTGCAGGCCGAAATTAAGATACTCCATGTGTATTACGCCCCAATCGTCGATTTGGTACCCATTACGGATGCATACAGCATCCAGGTCGACATGGACATCAACCTGCGCGAGATCGAAGGCATTGCCCGAAAAAATCTCCTCGAATTTGTCGACGGCATACGCAGTGCCGCCCGTGAGAAAGGCTTCGGGCATATTAAAATCGGGTATTCTCTCCGAGAAGGCATTCCCGAAGATCAGATTGCCCAGGTAGCGCACAATTACAAGCCGGGTATCATTGTGCTGGGCACCAAAGGCAAGGGTGAACAGAACAGCGATATAGTAGGCAGTGTGGTATATCGCCTGTTCGACAAAACCCGGGTGCCCGTGCTGGCCATTCCTCAGCATTCCGTTTACGACACCTCAGCCGATGTGAAGAACATTGTGTATGCCACCGATTTTGATGAATCGGATTATGTGGCCATTCGCCGCCTTATGGGCATAGTGTCTGGTTTTAATGTGCGCATCTTCTGCGTGCATGTATCCAAAGATGGCCAAAAGACCTGGGATCAGGTAAAAATGGATGCCCTGAAAGATTACTTCGGGCAGGTGCATGCGGGCATTAAGGTAGAATGCCAGTTGCTCGAGGGAGACGACACGGTTGGGCAGCTCGAAGAGTTTACCAAAGCCCGAAAAATCGACCTGATTGCCCTTACCAACCGCAAGCGCAACCTCATCGCCAGGCTTTTCAATCCGGGATTAACCCGCAAACTAATTCATCAGAGCAGCATCCCACTTTTGGTTTTCAGGGCATGAAAATTACACTGAAAACCAGGGTCAATAAAGACTTTCACACGGTTGCAGCAGGCTTCAATCATGACCTGTTTATTTATCTTTTGCCCCCTTTCGGGATGGCAAAGCTTGAACGCTACGACGGGCAGAAACCCGGCGATATTGTTCATATAAAGTTCAGGCTGCCATTTGTTAATGATTTCAAGGTGGTCATCCGCGAAGTATGGACCAGCCCCAAAGAATACCGCTTTGTGGATCGCGGGCTGGTTATGCCCTTCAGGCTTGAGTTCTGGCAGCATATCCACCGGGTGGTGGCACTGGGCGAAAAACGTGCGGCCATCATTGATCAAATGGAGTTTCACACCCATTGGATACTGCTTGATTACCTTGTATACCCCATACTTTTCCTGAGTTTTTTTCCACGAAAGTGGCAATACAAACGATATTTTGAACGGACCAATCCCAGGGCTTGAAATTTGCGCCCTATATGCTATCTTTGAGGCCTCAACCCCGGGCTTATGCATCTCTCATTCAGGAAAATCTTTTTTTTCTACCTTGGTCTGACCTTGTTTTGGTCGTGCGGAAGCAGGCAAGCGCATCATGAAGGAATGACGGTTTTTCGCTACAACGAAGCCGCGGGCATTACTTCCCTCGATCCTATCTACGCGCGCAATCAGGCCAATATCTGGGCCACTTCACAGCTTTTCAGCAGCCTGTTGCAGCTCGATGAAGACTTGAATATTCAGCCCGCCCTTGCCAAAAGTTACCAGATATTGGATGATGGCCTGGTTTATACTTTCTCGCTTCGCGCGGATGTGTTCTTTCATGATAATGCCTGTTTCGAAGGCGGTGTGGGCCGCGCCGTGGTGGCCTCCGACTTTGTTTATAGCTTTTCGCGCCTGATCGATCCGCGTCTGAATGCACCGGGCTCGTGGGTGATGAACCAGGTGCAGCGAAGGGCCGATGGCAGCCTTGATATGGATGCGCCCAACGACACCACACTCATTATCCGCCTGCAGCAGCCCTTTCCGCCTTTTGCGGGATTGCTCAGCATGCAGTATTGTGCCGTGGTGCCCCACGAAGCCATTGCCATGTTTGGGCAGGAGTTTCGCAACAATCCTGTGGGGACTGGCCCATTCCGCTTCCAATACTGGAAAGAGGGGGTGAAGCTGGTGCTGCGAAAAAATGAAAACTACTTTGAATTTGAAGGGGAAGAACGCCTGCCGTATCTCGATGCCGTGTCCATCACCTTTATCATCGACCGGCAAACGGCTTTCCTGGAGTTTATAAAAGGGAACCTCGACTTTTTGAGCAGCGTCGATGCAAGTTACAAAGATGAGATACTGACCCCTGAAGGGAGCCTGCAGCCTCGCTATCATGACCGTTTTAAGATGATTTCCAAGCCATTTCTGAATACAGAATACCTGGGCATTATGGTGAACGAACAAAACCTGCCTGCCGACTGGCCCCTGAAGGAAGCCCAGGTGCGCCAGGCCATCAACCTGGGTTTCGACCGTGAAAAGATGATCCGATTTTTGCGCAACAACGTTGGAATTCCCGCCCATGCAGGCTTTGTGCCGGTGGGTATGCCGGGGTTTTCTGAAAATGAAGGGGGGTATAATTATGATCCTGATCGTGCCCGCCAGCTGCTTTCAGAGGCAGGTTTTCCCGGCGGGCAGGGTCTTCCGCAAATCACCCTGCATACCAACCAGAACTATCTCGATATTGCCCAGTATATTCAGCACGAACTATCCAAGATTGGCATACGGCTATCGATCGATGTAATGCCACCGGCCACCCTGCGCGAGATGATGGCCAAAGGCGAAGCCCGCATGTTTCGTGCTTCGTGGATTGCCGACTACCCCGATGCCGAAAATTACCTGGCCCTTTTTTACAGCCCAAACCATGCGCCCGACGGGCCAAACTACACCCATTTTTCCGATCCTGAATTCGACAGATTGTATGAGCAGGCGCTGAAAGAAACAAACGACAACCTCCGTCAGGCCCTTTACATGCAAATGGACAGGATAATTATAGAAAAAGCCCCGGTGGTTTTTTTGTTCTACGACCAGAGCGTGCGTTTCGTGCCCAGGGAAATGGAAGGCATGAGTGCCAATGCGCTGAATCACCTCGATCTGAGAAGGGTAAGGTTTAAGAAGTAGTCGTCAGTCGTCAGGCTTAAGTCAAAAAGTCAAAAGGTCAAAAGTTTCTCATTTCTCATTTTCTTATTTTCTTATTTTCCTACCTTCCTACCCTCTCAACTTCATAGCTTCCTCGCTCCATCGCTTATCACCACATCATACACCTTGGGTTCCTGTCCGAATTTTTCGAGGAATTTGGTTTTTGCCTGGTCGATGAAGCCGTCGTGGGCTTGTTCGCTCACCAGGTTAATGGTGCAGCCACCAAATCCGCCGCCCATCATACGGGCACCGAGAATGCCGGGGTATTCGGCGGCCAGGTCGGCCAGGAAGTCGAGCTCTTTGCAGCTCACTTCGTATTTTGTTCGCAGGCCTTCGTGCGAGCCAAACATCATTTTCCCGAAGGTTTCCAGGTCGTTGTTCTGCATAGCCTGGCAAGCCTGATGCAGGCGTTGGTTCTCTTCTATCACGTATTCGCAGCGTTTCAGCACAAGGGTTTCCATAAGGTGCTTGCTATCGTGCAGCATTTCAAGGCTTATGTCGCGCAGGCTATGTACCTGCGGGTATTTTTGTTTAACGACCGCCACACCTGCTTCGCATTGCTGGCGGCGCACATTATACTCGGATGATGCCAGGCTGTGCTTCACCATAGTGTCGATCAGTACCAGGCGGTAGCCAGCCTTTTGCGGGTCGAAGGGAATCATTTCCACCTCCAGCGAGCGGCAGTCGAGCTTTATCAGCTTGCCCTGCTGCCCGTGCAGGGAGGCAAACTGATCCATGATGCCGCAGCGAACCCCGGCATAATGGTGTTCGGCAAGCTGCCCAATGCGCGCCAGCTGTGCCAGGCTTTTGTTTAAACCAAAGAGGTCGTTTAATGCAAAAGCAAAGACACTTTCGAGGGCGGCCGAGGAGGAAAGGCCTGCGCCCAGCGGTATATCGCCTCCAAACACACCATCGAAACCACCTGCCAAGGCTCCTGTCTCGCGCAGTTCCATCACCACGCCCAGAATATAGTTGGCCCAATGCTCATCAAGCTTTTCCCGCAAAGGGACAAAAGACACCATTTGGTTGTAATCGAGCGAAAAGACATTGATGGTGTCGGTGTGGTTGGGCTTAATGGCCAGATACATGGCCTTGTCAATGGCACCGGGCAACACAAAACCTTCGTTGTAGTCGGTATGCTCGCCTATGAGATTTACCCTTCCGGGAGAAGCGTAAAGGGAGGGTTGCCCGCTAAATAACTCGCCAAACTTTTTCAGAATTTTTTCCATCAGGGGATTTTTTAATAGTCTTTTCAGCATTTTATGGAAATGGAAAAAGACAAACAAAAGGATGCATTCTCTTTCAATAAAAATAACACTGAATTTTTAAAAATGTAAAAATAATCAGAATAAATACTTTTTAAAAAATTGATTTGCAAACAATTGAAATTAAGAAAATTAGCAGAAAAATTAAATTCGACAAATTTTCCGTTTTTTTTAAAAGCTGGAGCCAAATAAGTGTTTTTCTCGCAAATTCCTTTTTACATTTGCGCGCAAAACTCATTTAATCCATTACTGTATATTCATTATATCATGAGCGAAACACCCGAAAAAAAGAAAGGCACTTTCAAATCTTTTCCGCGCAATTTCTGGACGGCCATTCTCATGGAATTTTTTGAGCGCGGTTCATACTACGGTGTGATGTCCGTTTTGTCGGTTTACCTGGTTTTGTCTACCGTCGATGGCGGTCTGGGATTCAGCAAGTCGAGTGTGGGAGTTATAAAAAGTACCATTACGCCGCTGTTGTACCTTTTACCCATTTTGTCTGGTGGCCTGGCCGACCGTTTTGGATACCGCCGCACCTTGTTTTTTGCTTTTGGCATGCTAAGCCTCGGGTATTTTCTTACCAGTTTAGCCACCTCTTACACCCTGGTATTTTTGAGCCTGATAGTAATGGCCATTGGTGCAGGTTTTTTCAAACCCATCATTTCAGGTACCATTGCCCGGGTTACCAACGAAAGCAACTCGGGCCTCGGCTTCGGTATTTTTTATTGGTCCATAAACCTGGGCGCCTTTATCTTTCCGCTTTTCCTGGTGCCCTACGTAAAAAGTTTTGGCTGGAGTTACATCTTTGTCATGGCCGCCATAGGTACCGGCTCCATGCTGCTTCTTAACCTGCTGGTTTACAAGGAACCACCCCGCCCTGACAGCTCCAAATCCCTCTCAGAAACGTTAAAGGGTATTGTGCTGGTTCTGAAGGACTACCGCTTTGTATTGATGATAGTGATTTACAGTGGTTTCTGGATACTATATTTCCAGATGTTCGACACCGTGCTCTGGTACCTGAAGGAATATATGGACATGACCCCTGTGAACAATGCCGTGAATAGTTTCCTTGGTATTTTTGTGGATCAACCGCACTGGGAGTTCGACGCCGAGCACGTAACCGTGATCAACGCCGGAGCCATTATTATTCTTCAGTTGCTGGTTTCGGCCATTGTGCGCAAAACAGCCGCCCTGCCCACCATGATTGTGGGTATTACCATGGGCACCATAGGCATGGCCATTTTGGCCATCTCTACTTACAGCTGGGTGTTTGTACTTGGAATCTTGATTTTCTCCATTGGCGAAATGACTGCACACCCCAAATTTATTTCTTACGTAGGCCTGATTGCACCGCCCGATAAAAAGGCTTTGTACCTTGGCTACTCATTCCTGTATGGCGTAATTGGCAGTGGCATTGGGGGCATCCTGGGGGCCACGCTTTACGTGCATTTTGTTGACAATTTGCACAAGCCCAGCCTGCTGTGGATTATCTTCAGCCTTATTGGGGTGGCTACCATAATCGGATTGCTGCTCTACAATCGCTTTCTGGCGCCCAAAAGGCCTGGCAGCGAGGTGCTGTAAAATGTATTTGCCCCTTTCGGGGAAAGGCTTCCTGGTGGCTCAGTGCTTTTGCAACTGTTTCAGCAGGAAGTCTTTTTGTTTTATACCCACAAAGCGCTCCACCTCCTTGCCGTTTTTGAAAAGAACGAGGGTGGGGATGTTGCGGACGCCGTATTTTGACGAAATGGCAGGGTAGTGGTCAACGTTGAGTTTGGCCACCCTGGCCTGCCCGCCGGTATTTTCGGCCACATCGTTCAGAATGGGGCCCATAACCTTGCAGGGCATACACCACTCGGCCCAGAAATCAACCAGCACCAGACCGCTTTTTAGCTGCTGCTGAAGGTTTTTGTCGGTGAGGGTTATGATTTTTTCACTTTGAGGTACATTCGACAGGTTTTTCATCCGGCGAAGGGAAACCACCATGTAGGCCACGAAAAGCACAACAAGGGCAATGACTATAATGAGGGTAGTGGACATTTTTTGAGAAATGAGAAGTTAGAAATGAAAAATGAGAAATGAGAAATGAGAAATGAGAGTAACGGACTCAGAGATCAGGGATTTTCCGCAAACAGGTTTTAGTATTTATCCAGAATTTTAATGTCGAAGGTCAGTTTCATAATTTGCCTGAACATGTATGAAACACCGCAGTATTTTTCCTGCGAAAGCTCAATGGCTTTGGTCAGTTTTTCCAAATCCAGGTCCTTGCCGCCGAACTCATAAGTAATGTGCATGGAAGTGTAATGCTTCGGGTGTTCGTCGGTGAGCTCGGCATCGACCCTGATATTGAAATATTCGGGTTCGTGGCGCATCTTGCGCAGGATAGAAACCACATCCATGCCGGTGCAGCCTGCCAGCGATGTAAGCAGCAGTTCCTTGGGCCTTACTCCGCTGTCGGTGCCGCCCGCTTCGGCTTTGGCGTCGAGTACCAAATGATGTCCGTTTACTTCCGAGTCAAATTGCATATTGCCTTTCCAGGCTGTGTTTACTGTATGTAGCATAATTTTTTGTTTTTTCGTATTTACTGTGCAAAGGTAGGGCTTTATTTGCTGTTGTGCAGGAAGCAAGCCCTGAGTATGGAAGGTTATTGCCTTGAGATTGCACAGGTTTTTTATTGATTTAGTTCTACCTTTGCATGAATTTTCAGAAAGCATGATGAAAACTTATTCGACACCCGACGACTGCACCCTGCCCGGACTGGATGCCCCCTGCTTTCGCGACCTGCTGCCCGAAGAGGTGAGCCTGGCGCGCGAAAGCAAGACCATGGTAGTGTTTCACAAGGGTGAGAACCTGGCAAAGCAGGGGGCTTTTGCATCCAGCGTGCTTTTTATCATCGACGGGCTTGCCAAACGCTATGTGGAAGGGGATGCCGGACGCAACTATAATATCAGCCTGGTGAAAAGCGGGGAGTTTTTGGGCCTCTCGGCAGCATTTGGCGCAAGCACCTATCCCTATTCGGTGGTGGCCCTGAGCGAGGTGAGCGCCTGCCTTATTGAAAAAGATACCGTGGCATCAATGGCCAAAAACAATGGAACTTTTGCCCACAGCATCATTAGCCGGTACTGCCAGAACAACAACCTGCTCTATACTGCCATAAGCAAGCTTACCAACAAGCAAATGAACGGCCGTATGGCCGATGCCCTGCTTTATCTCGATAGTGCCCGGCAGGAAGGCCAGCAGGTTTTTACCCAACTTTCCCGAAAGGATATTGCCGATTTTGCCGGTGTTTCTACCGAAAGCGCAGTAAAACTTCTTAAAAGTTTTGAGAAGGATGGGCTGATTAAACTCGACGAAAAAGACATCGTATTGCTCAGGCATGCTGCCCTCGAAGACTTAAGCAGAAGAGGTTGAAATAGCCCTGTTGTGTGGTTTTCGGCTTTATTTTCCATATTATCAGGGTTTTTGTAAAAGGGAAGCAAAAAAAGTGTACTTTTGCACCCTTATTAACCCGTGATTTCAGTTAAGCGTTTTTGAGATGGGCGTCCGCCTGTCACCGGGAAGTCCCCGGCCGGGAAACAGATCCGCTTCACCCGGAAACACCCAACACCAACTTTATTAGTGAATACATTTGAGAATTTGAACATCACCCCAGGCATCCTGCGTGCAATCCAGGACCTCGGGTTCGAAAATCCTATGCCCGTGCAGGAGGAAGTAATTCCCCTGATGCTGGAGCAAAATAACGACATAATTGCGCTTGCCCAGACCGGAACCGGTAAAACGGCTGCCTTTGGCATTCCGCTGGTGCAAATGACCGATATTACCCTCAATGAGCCGCAGGCACTGGTGCTTTGCCCCACCCGCGAGCTCTGCATACAGATTACAGCCGACCTGCAAAGCTTTGCGGTAAACGCCAAAGGTTTGAATATTCTGGCCGTCTATGGCGGCGCGAGCATCGAAAACCAGCTGCGTCAGCTTAAAAAGGGCGTACACATTATCGTGGCCACCCCCGGCCGTCTCTGGGACCTTATGGGTCGCAAAGCCGTTCGTATGAATTCCATCACCAATGTGGTGCTCGATGAGGCCGATGAAATGCTCAATATGGGCTTTGAAGAAAGCATTGCTGAGATACTGGAAAAAGTTCCGGGAGACCGCCGCACCCTCTTGTTTTCGGCTACCATGCCAATGCAGGTGGCCTCCATTGCCCGCAAATACATGAATTCTCCACTGGAAGTGACCATTGGAACCCGCAATGCCGGGGCAACCAACGTGTCGCACGTGGCTTACCATGTAAACGGACGCGATAAATACCAGGCCCTAAAGCGCATTGCCGATTCAGAGCCCGAAATGTATGGCATTGTTTTTTGCCGTACCCGCCGCGATACCCACGATATTGCCTCCAAGCTTATTGCCGATGGCTACAATGCCGACGCTCTGCATGGCGACCTCTCGCAAGCGCAGCGCGACAGCGTAATGAACAAGTTTCGTCAGCGCAGCATTCAGTTGCTGATTGCCACCGATGTAGCCGCCCGCGGCCTCGACGTGGACGACCTGACCCATATTGTCAACTTCGACCTGCCCGACGATATCGAGGCTTACACTCACCGCAGCGGACGCACCGGCCGTGCCAACAAAAAAGGCATTTCCATCGCATTGGTTTCGCCACGCGAACGTACCCAGCTGCAGCAGATTCAGCGAAAGCTTAAGACCAATTTCAAAACAGCTACTGTTCCTTCGGGGCAGGAAATCTGCAACAACCAAATGATGAGCTGGGTTAAGAAACTGGAGTCGACCTCTGTTGCCCATCATCAGTTGCGCAAAATGGTGCCAGGTGTTTATGAAGCCCTGGAGCAGCTTGATAAGGACGAACTGATCCGCCGCATGGCCGGTCTGGAGTTCGAAAAACTGCTTTCGGAATACCATGACACCCCCGACTTGCAAACGCCCAAGGAAGACGGTCCCCGCAAGACCCGCGAGAAATACCAAAACCGCGGATTGATAGAAGACAGCGAAGGATATACCCGCCTGTTCATTAACCTGGGTAAGCTCGATGGGCTATTCCCCAAGGAACTGATCGGACTGGTAAACGACAGCACCCGCGGCGAACGCGTTAACCTCGGCCGTATCGATCTGATGCGCGAATTTTCCTTCTTCGAAGTGGAAAGCCAGCAGGCCAAAAACCTCATCAAGTCGATGAGCAATGCCACCTTCCGCAATCGTCGCGTCGATGTAAGCCTTGCCCAGAAAGATGGTCAGGCCCCAGAAGGGAAAAAAGAGAAATTTCCTGAAAGACGCAAAAAACGCGAAAAAGCGTGGTAAAAAATTTAGTGATTAGGGATGAAATTTCCCTGAAAAACGGAAAAGCCGTGGCAAATGCTGCGGCTTTTTTGTTTTTAGATGCTTTTGGATTGAAAAGACGGTCAACTTTATATTGGCATTGACCAACTCCCAAAACATCAAACATTAAACTTCAAACCATCGAATGCCAGGTGGATATTTTCTGGCAATTCCTTTTCTACATTTTCATGAAAGCCCATTTGGTGACTAATGTGGGTGAAATAGGCTTTTTCGGGAGCCAGTTCACGGATAATGGCAATAGCTTCTTCAAGGTTGAAATGCGAGATGTGTTTCTCCTTGCGCAAGGCATTCAGTATGATCACCTTTGAGCCCCTCATTTTATCCAGTTCTTCAGGGGCAATGTAGTTGGCATCGGTCAGGTAGGTGAAGTCGCCCACGCGAAATCCAAGCACCGGAAGTTTGTAATGCATGGCCTTTATTGGAATGATCTCCAAATCATTGACCAGGAAAGGATTGCTGTCGATGGTGTGCAGGTTAATTTGAGGCACACCTGGATATTTATCTTCTTCGACGAAGGCGTAAGAAAATTCATTTTTCACTACTTTCAACACATCGCTTGCGGCATATACATCCATGGGACGTTTCTGAATCCAGTTAAAAGCCCTTACGTCGTCGAGCCCGGCAATATGGTCTTTATGGCTGTGGGTAATCACCACTGCATGCAGGCTCTTCACCTTTTCGCGCAGCATCTGCTGGCGGAAGTCGGGTCCGGCATCAATGGCCACAGTCGTTTGAGCGCTTTTTATGAGCACCGAAGTACGCAGGCGCTTGTCTCTGGGATCTTTGCTGCGGCAAATGGCACATTCGCATGCCACCACCGGCACACCCTGCGAGGTGCCCGTTCCTAATACAGTTATCTCCATTGGACAGTTTTTTTGAACTCGAACAAAGATAGAATTTTTATACAGGGGCATGGGTGTCTTTTTCGTTGCATTTGGCTGCAAAGTGCCCCTTTTTTTGTAAATTGCGCGCCGTTAAAACATAATTTAAAATGGAAGAGAAATTCAGTATTATCAAGCCAGAAGCCATAGAAGACAACCTTTTTAAACTCATTGGCACCGACTGGATGCTGATTTGTGCGGGCAAACCCGACAATTACAATATGATGACAGCCAGCTGGGGATTTGCCGGGGTGCTGTGGCGCAAACCCGTGGCCGTGGCCTTTATCCGCCCGCAACGCCACACTTTTGGCTTTATGGAAAACAACCCATACTATTCCCTTAGCTTTTTTGGGGAAGAACACCGCGATATTCTTAATCTTTGCGGCTCAGTGTCGGGTCGCGACCTGAACAAAATGGATGTGGATGATCTCACACCCATGGAAACACCCTTGGGTAACATAACCTTTGAAGAGGCGCGCTTGGTGCTCGAATGCCGTAAGATATATTACGACGATATCAAACCCGAACTTTTTCAGGCCTTCGAAATCGAAAAGATCTATCCGAAAAAGGACTATCATCGTTTCTACATTGGCGAGATTGTAAATGTTTGGAAGAAGATTGCCTGAAATCTTTGATTCAGGCTGCTTTTGGGTCCACACTTTTTTTATGAGGCAAATACTTCTTACTTTTGAAGATTGCTTTGCCCGCAAACATTACAGTCAATAACAAAACCTTACCCATTGCCAGCACATGGGCATAATTGAGAAAATAACAAAAAAGATCCGAACTTATTTTTTTCTGAAGGAGCTCAAAAAGGTGAATCGCAGAAAAAAGGTGGTCGGTTTTGATGCCGCAAAAAAGATTGGGGTTTTGTATGATTGCAGCCAGGAAGACCATTACCGCGAGGTAGTAGATCTGGTGAAGCGTCTGGAGCAGCAAGGCAAGTCCGTTCATGCCCTGGGTTTTGTCAGGCACAAGGAAATGCCCCAGTACACCATGGCACAGTTGAACTTTTCCTATTGCCACCGCAGCGACTTTTCCCTGACCTTTAAGCTGAAAAGTCCGCAATTGCAAAATTTCTCGCGCGCTGGCTTCGATTTGCTTATAGACCTGAGCCCCCACGATTTGTTTCTGATGAAATTCCTGGCAGGACTGTGCGATGCCAGTTATAAGGCCGGGCCATACTCCGATGAGTACGTCGAAATTTATGATCTCATGATTCAGGAAAAGGCAACCGCAGGCATTAAAGAACTCATTGAGCACACCATTTATTATCTTAAAATCATTAACCCCGCCCGCAATGATCAGTAAATTCAAAGGAACCGGCACCGCCATTGTCACACCATTTCACAAAGAAGGGAGCATAGATTTTAAATCTTTTGAGGGGCTGATCGAGTACCAAATTGGAAACGGTATTAACTATATCGTGTTTATGGGTACCACTGGCGAATCGGTGACCCTTAACCGCGACGAACGCTCGGCGGTAATCAACATGGCCGTGGAGATTGTGGATGGCAGGGTACCCGTGGTGGTTGGCATTGGTGGCAACAACACCCAGGAGATTGTCAACAACATAAAAGAAACGGATTTCAATGGCATCGACGCCATCCTTTCCGTTAGTCCATACTACAACAAACCCCAGCAAAAAGGTATTTTCAGGCATTATAAAACCATTGCCGGTGTCAGCCCTGTACCGGTGATCATTTACAACGTTCCTTCACGCACGGGCTCAAACATCACGGCCGAAACCACCCTGCAGCTGGCCCGCGAGGTGCCAAATATCATGGCCGTGAAAGAGGCCTCGCGCGACCTATGCCAGTGCGCCCGTATTATTAAAGGCAAGCCAGAAGGCTTCCTGGTGATCTCGGGCGACGATGTTACCGCCCTGCCATTTATGGCTCTGGGTGGCGATGGCATCATCTCGGTGATCTCCAACGCCCTGCCGGCCGAATTCTCGGCCCTTGTAAAGCACTGCCTCCACAACGAATTTGATAAGGCACGCCAAATAAGCTTCAGGCTTATGGATATTATCGAAGGTATTTATGCCGATGGCAGTCCTTCGGGCGTTAAGGCGCTGCTCGAAATGAAAGGACTGTGCAATAATGTAGTAAGGCTGCCGCTGGTTAAGATCAATAAAGCCCTTCAAAATCAACTTGCACAAATGCTGCAGGAGCTGGAAAACTCGCCCATTTTAAAATAATCTATATATTACCCCCCAATTTACGGATTACTCATTCTTACTGCATCTCTGTTTTGAAAAAGTTTGGTTTTGTTTTAATGCTGTTTTTCCTTAGCGTGAGCCTTGTTGCCCAGATGCCTTCAGGAAAGACTGCACAGGAATTTCTGCAGCACAAAGGGGAAGTGTATTTCTCTTTTGACATCCCCGAAGGGGAAAAGCTCGTTGAGGTTTTTAAAATGATCAGTATCGATAACCTGAGCGGGAATACCGTTTACGCCTATGCCAATGCCCGCGAATTTGAACAGTTCCTCGCATTGAACCTCCCTTACCAGGTGCTCGAACACCCGGGCGATGTGAATGTTGATGCTTACATGAAAACATGGGAGGAACTCCAGACCAAGGATTTTACTGATACATGGGATTTTTACCCCACCTACGAGGCCTATGTAAATTTAATGTCCTCTTTCGAGGAAGAGTATCCGGAATTGTGCGAGGTTTTTAACATTGGCTCAACAGTAATGGGGCGCAGCCTGTTGTTTGCCAAAATTTCGGCCAACGTAAGTCAGCGTGAGGCCGAGCCCCGCTTCATGTACACCTCTACCATGCATGGTGACGAAACAACGGGCTTTGTGCTATCCCTGAGGCTGATTCACTACCTCCTGAGCAACTACGGCACCAACGATGCCATTACTTACCTGCTCGACAATATGGAGATTTGGATCTGCCCCAACGAAAACCCTGATGGCACTTACCGGAGCAACAACAATACGGTAAGTGATGCCCGCAGGTACAATGCCAACGGGGTGGACCTTAACCGTAACTATCCCAATCCGGTTTCCAACCCCGGAAATACCCAACCCGAAACCCAGGCCATGATAAACTTCGTGGATACCATGAACTTTACCATGTCGGCCAATATGCATGGGGGCATTGAACTGGTAAACTATCCGTTCGACAGCTGGACCAGCAGCAACCCTGCCAACCGCCACGCCGACCAAAACTGGTGGTATTTTGTTTCGCGCGAATATGCCGACACGGCCCAGAATTACAGCCCATCGGGCTATATGGACGATATGAATAATGGCGTAACCCACGGGGGCGACTGGTATGTGGTGCATGGGAGCCGGCAGGACTACCTGACCTATTATGCCAGGGGGCGTGAGTTTACCCTCGAGCTGAGCAATACAAAATTGCCCAACGGATCGCAATTGCCAGGGTTCTGGAATTACAATTACCGCTCCCTTCTCAACTATATGAAGCAGGCATTGTATGGCATCCATGGAACGGTTACCGACGCCACCACGGGCGAACCTCTCGAAGCCATGATCGAAGTGCTGAACCACGACCAGAGAAATTCAGAGGTGTACTCCGTCCTTCCGCATGGGAACTTTCACCGGCCCATACTAGCAGGTACCTACAACTTAAAGGTGGTCGCGCCCGGTTATCCACCGTTGGAGGTTTCTGGGGTTACCGTACAAAACTATCAGACTGTTTACCTCGATATTCAAATGGGTGGCAGCATATATGCCGATTTCACTGCTGAGCCCATGTCTATTCCCCAGGGCGGCTATGTCGATTTTACCGACATTTCGCTGGGCGACATTACGCAGTGGGAGTGGAGCTTCAATGGCGGAGAGCCTGCGCAGTCTGTAGTTCAGAATCCCAAAAATATTGTTTTTGAAGAGGCCGGCTTGCATACGGTTAGCCTTACCGTGAGCGATGGAACAGATACCGACACCCGGGTTAAGAATGCCTTTATTAAGGTGCTGCCGGTTGCTGCTGATCAGAACCACCTGATGAGCAACGCCACGGTGGCCACCTGCGGCGGCAACTTCTACGATTCGGGCGGCCCCTCGGGCCAATACGGCAATAACCAGAATTACACCATGACCTTTGTGCCCGCCACGCAGGGCGACAGGCTCAAGTTTACCTTCTCGCAGTTTTCTGTAGAAGCCAACTCCTCCTGTTCTTACGATTGGCTGAAGATTTATGATGGGCCCGACAAAAGCGCATCCCTTATTGGCACCTATTGCGGCAACAATTCGCCTGGCGTGGTTACTTCTACCCATACCACAGGCGCCCTTACTTTTGAGTTTCACTCCGATGGCAGCGTAACCCAGGATGGCTGGGCTGCCGCCATAAGCTGTGAGCCATACAGCCGCAGGCTTTATGTGGAGATTGAAGGCGAGGGTGGATTCAATATGGCAGGCAGCCCGCTCAGCGGCAACAACCCCTGGCAGTTTGCCTACGGACAGGAAGTTACGCTCTCGGCTATTGATGGCATTTCCGCGTTCAGCGCATGGGTGGTTAATGGGCAGCAATTCGATACCGAAGCCATCGTGCTCGAAATGACCGAAAACATGCTGGTGCAGCTGCTACTCCAACCCTTCGAAGGACCTTTGGCCGTGTTTGAACCTGAAACGATCGAATTCGGAACCGTGCTTTTTAACAATGAGGTTGAAAAATCACTGGTCATTCGCAATACGGGCAATGAAACCCTTGAAGTTACCTTCGATGGTTTTACCGGCGATGCGGTGTTCTCTGCCAATATTCCCCCTTTGACGCTTATTGAAATTCCGGCTAACGGTCAGGAAACCCTTACCATGATTTTCTTTTCAGAAGAAGTCGGAAACTTTGCCGGCGAAGCCGTTTTCAGCACCAACGATCCCGAAAAACCCGAGGTAATTATTTCCCTTTCGGGGAATGCCTTTACGGATGTATCTGTTGGTGACCTGGCTTCAAAAGGTGTTTCGGCAAGGCTATTTCCAAATCCAATAAAGGAAAACTCCTTGCTTGAACTTACTCTTACCGAACCCGGGCATTTAAGCATTGGCCTTTACGACCTTGCCGGTGCAAAGGTGGGTAGTATTTTCGATGGGGTATTGGACGCGGGCGTAAGCAGCCTTGAGTTATCGGGCTTCACCGCGAATTTGTCATCTGGCATTTATTTGCTGCGCATCACCCACCCCAAAGGGATTACCACATTGCGGGTGGTGAATATCAGGTAAATTTTTACCTGCCCCTACAGGGCGAAAAATTTATGCTTATTCCTTAACCCGGGACGTTGCCCCGGGCTGAATTAATCTGGGCTTTCAGCCCGGAATCCTCCCAAATGGAAGTTTCAATTCAAACCAGTGAGTTCCCCAGGGTTATCAGAATCAGAAATTTTTGCATTTAAGGCTCGGTTTCCGTCCTGAAGGGACAATTTATTTCAGCCCATGGCAAAGCGAAGCGGCACCATGGGTAATATGGGTCCCATGAAATATTCGGGCTGTAAGCCCAGTTTATTTTTTGCGGCTTTCTTTGCGTGCTTTGCGTGAAATGATTTTTCCTCGTTAATCCGTCTTGCGGATCAACAACCATGTGTCTGCATAAGGGGGGAACTCCTC